>CAVBPX010000010.1:0-52904 GCA_963597395.1 Eggerthellaceae bacterium
GCTTGGTCTCACTCAAATTTTCTTTACCAAAGCAATTTTTAGAGGTTCCCTTTTGCGCCGGAGAGGCAAAATCCCCGGATTTGAAGATCTCCGGTTGCCCGTTCCCCTTAAATTTTCTCTATTTGGGACGGCTATGGCTCGTTTATGTAAACGGACCTTTCTTTTATGAGGTGTATTTGGATAATCGGGAAAAACTGAGTTCCCTGATCGTCGAGGCCTGCGGGTCTTGCGGTGTGGAACTTGTCGAATTCGATATGTTCAAGGCCGGAAAACGCGAAATTCTTCGCATCTATATCGACAAGAAGTCCGGCGTCGATGTCGAGGACTGCGCAAATGTCAGCAGGCATCTTTCCGATGCGCTCGATAAGGACGAGGCGCTTCTGTCCGGCGCCTACACGCTTGAAGTTTCCTCGCCGGGGATAGACCGTCCCCTCAAGTCCACGCGGGATTTCGAACGCAATCTGAACCGGATCCTGCGCGTGACCCGCGAATCGGGAAAGCCGCTCACCGGCACTCTCGTCTCCGCAGATGAACAAAATTTGACCCTGTCCGTAAAAGGGGTGACAGATGCGGTCTCGGTTCCGCGGTCCGAGATTCTCTCTGCCAAGGTAGAAGTTCAATTCTAAAACAAAGGCTCTTATGACAACGAAGAACAAGGAACCCAAAATCAATCTGATCGAAGCCCTGAAGGCCGTGGTCGATGTCAAGAACATCGACGACTCCATCGTGGAGGATTCGCTCAAGGAAGCGCTGATTACCGCAGCCCGCAAATATCTGAACATCGACAAGCACTTTGACGTGAACATCGACAAGGAAACCGGAGAAATTTCGATTGCCCTCGTGGTCGATATTGTCGATGACTATCCGGACTACGATCCGTCGCTCGATGCCGCTACCGTCCAGGAAATGGATGAGCACTACATGCTCGTGGAACAGGCGCGCGACGTGAACCCGGACGTCCAGGCCGGCGACCACCTCGAAATGGAACTGCCGGTTTCCGCTTTCGGACGCCAGGCCATCCAGACCGCCAAGCAGTTTTTGATTCAGCACATTCGCGACGCCGAACGCAACAAGATCGTGGAAACGTACCGCGACCGCATCGGTTCGATTGTAAACGGCGAAGTGCTTCGCAACGAGAGCCGCAACGCGATTGTTTCGATTGGACGCCAGACCGAGGCCGTTCTCCCGTTCAAGGAGCAGCTTCCGAAGGAACGCTTCCAGCAGGGAAGTTCTGTCAAGGCCGTCATCAAGGACGTCGCCGAATCCGCAAAGAACGGTGCGCAGGTGATTCTTTCCCGCACAAGCCCGATGTTCCTCTACGAGCTCTTCCGCCAGGAAGTTCCCGAAATCTTTGACGGTTCCGTGGAAATCAAGGGCGTCGTCCGCGATCCGGGATACCGCGCAAAAATTTCCGTCGCCGCTCACGATTCCCGCATCGACCCGGTCGGCGCATGCGTCGGCATGAAGGGTGCCCGCGTCCAGGCCATTGTCCGCGAACTCGGAAACGAACGCATCGACATTGTCCACTGGGATCCGGATCTGATTACGTTTATTCGCCATGCGCTTTCCCCGGCGAACATCGTCAAGTATTTCGAGGTTCCCGGTACGCGTCGCGTCGTCGTGATTGTCGCCGTGGATGATCTTGCCCAGGCGATTGGCCGCAGCGGTCAAAACGTGAAGCTCGCCGCGGAACTTGTAGAACATGACTTGGACGTTTTTGGCGAAGCGGAATGGTCTTCGAAGAGCGACGAGGAACGCGAACGCATTTTGACACCGACCCGCGAGGACATGAGAAAGATGGCGGAACTCGGTGCGGCCGAAAATTCCCCGTTCAAGGAAGAGGCTTCCCGCGAGGTCGAACCTCCGGTGGCGGACGAGCCTAAGGGCGAAGCCGAAAATACGGACGCGGAAGGTTAATCGAAAGGTCGTAAGGTCGCTAATCCATTGGAGCAAAAGCATAGATGAGTAATGAAGTAATGATTAAACCGGCTAACTGGGCCAAGGAACACGGTGTTAGCGCGAGTCGCGTCGTTGCGCTGTTGCACGAAAACGGCGTAAGCGTCCTGACTCCATTTTCCGATGTTCCGCAAATGGCTTTTGCTTCGATTGAGGCGCAAGTGATGGAAGAAAAGGCGAAGCTCGAAGCCCGCAAGGCGAAAACGAGCGGCCTTCGCAAGAGTCAGCAGGAAAAGGCCGCGAAGGAAAAAGCCGCGAAGGAAAAGGCGGCCGCTTCCCAGGCTTCCGCTCCTTCTGCGCCCCAGGCGACCGCCGGTTCCAGCCGGGTTCTTAAGGGAACGTTCCGGCTTAACAAGGACGGTAACGTCAAAGCGCCGCGAGCAACGGATTCCGTTGCATCGCCTGCCAAAACGTTAAAACCCGCCGAAGTCATCAAGCCCGTTTCTGCGACTTCGACATCTCCTGCCGCGGAAAAACCGGCCGCTTTGCAAACGGCAAAGCCCGCGCCCGCGTCGAGCGTTTCGTCTGCGGCGAAGCCTGTCGAAAACAAGGCCTCCGAAGCGAAGCCCGCTCTCGCATCGAGCGTTCCGTCAGCGGCAAAGCCTGTCGAAAGCAAGGTCTCCGAAGCGAAGCCCGCTCCCGCGTCGAGCGTTCCGTCAGCGGCAAAGCCCGTTGAAAGCAAGGCTTCCGAAGTGAAGCCCGCTTCACAGCCGGCGGCAAAGGTCACGGCATCCGCTCCCGCGTCGCGGCCCGCTCAGACGGCGCGCCCACAGGCTCAAGCTTCACGCCCGCAGGTTCACGCGACTCCGGTCGGAGAACTTCGCCAGGTGGAGATGAAGGCCCAGGTCTTTAAACCGGATGCGGCCATTCTTGCGCGTATTGAAAAGTCGAGGCAGCAGGCCGCGGCACAGCACAGAAATCGAAACGGCGGAAGCGGTCCGGGCTATACGGGGCATTTCGGCCCGGGCGCCGGTCGTGGAACGGGCAATGCCTCCCACTATCGGAACGGAACTTCGAGCGGAACCGGTGCGCGGTCGTTCGGCGGAAATTCTCGCGGAGGGCACTTCTCCGGCCAGGCGATGCAGGACGTCTTTGCGAATGCGCAGAACGGAGCCGGCGGCAACAACCGTTTTGGCGGCGGCGCGAACAAGGGCGGACAGGCCCACGGCGGAAGCCAGGACCGTTTCAACAAGAACAAGCGCGGCAAGGGACGCGACGGCAAGGACAATCGCTTTGAACAGGGCGAACAGCAGGATGCGATTCGCCAGAATGTTTCCCGCGTGATGGCCTCGCTTTCGAAGAATCCCGTCAAAAAGGTTTATCACAAGGACAAGAACGCCGCTTCGGACGGAGCGGAACGCAAGATTCTGAAGACGTCGGACTTTATTACGGTGGGTGAACTCGCCGGCATGATGGACCAGATGCCCGCACGCGTCATTGCCAAGTGCATGGAAATGGGCATGATGGTGACCATCAATGCGCGCCTCGATTTTGACACCATCCAGATTCTCGCCGACGAATTCGGCTACGAAGCGCAGCTGATGGAAGAATACGAGGAGGAATCTCTCGGCGTCGAAGAGGAAAAGACCGAAGATTTGGAACCGCGGCACCCTGTCGTAACCGTGATGGGACATGTGGACCACGGTAAAACGTCCCTCCTCGACTGGATTCGAAAGACGCATGTCGTTTCCGGGGAATCCGGCGGCATTACGCAGCACATCGGCGCCTATGAGGTGACGACTTCCGTCGGAAAGGTGACGTTCCTCGATACGCCGGGTCACGAGGCTTTCAGCGCGATGCGCGCACGCGGATCCCAGGTGACGGACGTGATTGTTCTCGTCGTTGCGGCGGACTCGATGGTGATGCCCCAGACCGTGGAATCCATCGAACTTGCGCACCGGGAACAGGTTCCCATTGTCGTCGCCATTACCAAGATGGACCTTCCGACGGCAAATCCCGACAAGATTCGTACGCAGCTCGCCGAACGCGGTGTCGAAGTGGAACAGTGGGGCGGCAACGTGAGCTGCATCGAGGTCTCCGCTCGCACCGGTGCCGGTATGCAGCAATTGCTCGAAACGCTCGCTCTCGAAGCGGAAGTTCTTGAACTCAAGGCTTCCAGGACGGCTCGGGCCCGCGGTGCCGTTGTCGAATCCAAGCTCGACCCGGGCAAGGGTTCCATGGCCACAATCCTCATCCAGAACGGCACGCTCCATGTCGGCGATCCGTTCGTTTGCGGCGTCTATGCGGGCCGTGTCCGCGCCATGTTCGATGATCGCGGCAAACAGATGAAGGAAGCCGGACCTTCGACTCCGTGTCAGGTTCTGGGCTTTGACGGAACTCCCCAGGCGGGTGACGAACTGGCGGTCGTCGAAGACGAAAAGGCCGCCCGTGAAATTGCCTCGAAGCGCCGCATGGCCGCCCGCGAACGCGACTTGCGCGCGCGCAAGTCCATTTCCCTCGAATCGACCTACGAAGGCGTCAAGAACGGAACCGTTTCCGAACTCAACCTCATTATCAAGGCGGATGTGGGCGGATCTTCCGAAGCCATCGCGGCGAGCCTCGAAAAGCTTTCGAACAGCGAAGTCAAGGTCAACATCATCCGGAAGGGCGTCGGCGCCATTACCGATTCCGACATTCTTCTCGCTTCGACGTCCCAGGCCGTGGTTATCGCGTTCCACCTGATGCCCTCCCTTTCTATCCGCGAAATGGCGCAGAAGGAAGGCATCCAGATCAAGAACTACCGCGTCATTTACGAAATCATCGACGATATCAAGAATACGGTCGAAGGACTTCTCAAACCGACGACTCGCGAAGAGCTTACCGGCGAAGCGGAAATCCGCCAGCTGTTCAAGATTCCGAAGGTGGGCATCATCGCGGGCTGTATGGTAACGGACGGCGAAGTCGATCGCGACAGCCGCGTCCACGTTTACCGCAACGGCGTCGAACTGGGCCAGACCGAGGTGCAGTCGCTCAAGCGTCACAAGGACAATGCAAAGTCCGTGGCGCGCGGTTTCGAATGCGGTATCGGTCTAAAGGGTTACGACAACCTGCAGGAAGGCGATACGCTGATGTTCTTCAAGGAAGTCACCATCGCCCGTACGCTTGCCGACGTCGCCCGTGACGAAGCTCTGGCCAAGGCAAAGAAGGAAGCGGAAGAAAAGGCGAAAGCCGACGAACAGAAGGACGCCTGATGCCCCGCAATTCCCACAGCCACAGCAACCGCCGCGTGCCGCGTACCGTGCGTCTCGACGAGCAGTTTCGCGAAGAGATCAGCAAGCTTTTGATGAAAGGGCTCAAGGATCCGCGCGTCGGTTTCGTCACGATCAGTCGCGTCGAAATCACAAGCGACCTGAGCTATGCAAAGGTTTACGTCTCCGTCCTCGGATCGGACCGCGAAAAGGCTTCATCGCTCATCGGGCTTCGGAATTCGGCGGGCTTTATCCGCACCTATCTCGGAAAGGCTCTCAAAATTCGCAAGATCCCTCAGCTGAGCTTTGTTCTTGACGAAAGCCTCGACCATGCGATGCACATCGAGGAAATTCTTGCGCAATTAAAGGATTCGGGTGAGCTCTAGTTCTTTTTCGGGACTGGTGCTCCTCGACAAGCCTGCCGGAGTCACTTCGTGCAAGGCTCTCTTTCCGCTGCGAAAAGTCTTTAGGACTAAACGCGTCGGCCATGCAGGTTCTCTCGACATGCGGGCGTCCGGTCTGATTGTAGCCGCGGTGGGCCGTGCAACGCGTCTTCTTCCCTTTGTGGAATCCGCCGAAAAATCTTACACGTTCTGTGCGCATTTTGGATATTCGACCGAAACGGACGAGTGGGACGGAGCACTTCTCGAAGAGGATCCTTCGCGGGAGAGCATCTCCGAAGAAGCCGTGCAAAAAATTCTTCCGAATTTTATCGGCGAACTTGAACAGGTCCCTCCCGGATTCAGCGCGGTCAAGCTTAACGGCCGCCGGGCTTCGGACCTTGTGCGCAAGGGGCATTCGGTAGAACTGAAGGCCCGAAAAATCTTTATTCGAAATTTGAAGTTCGAAGGCGTCGGCGAGGCTCCCGAAAATGCGACGGGGCACATTCGCGCCTCTTACCGGTTTTCTTGCGACTGCTCCAAGGGCACCTACATTCGTTCCCTTGTACGCGATATGGCAAAGGCTCTTGGAACATGCGGGGCGGTTTCCGCCATTTGCCGCACACGGATCGGGCATTTGACCCTGGATGAGGCTGTCAAGCCGGAAAATCTTTCCGAAACGTCCCTTTTAAAACCTCAAAACTGCATGGGATTTCCCGTTGTGGAACTCACGGACAGACAGGTTTCCGCTTTCCGAAACGGTCGGGCCATTACGTGGAACGCATCCGTCGAGGCTTTGGAATCGGACGTGATTCTTGCAACCGACAGGTCCGGCGAACTCAAGGCAGCCTGCTTTTTTGCGGGCGGAATGCTCGCTCCAAAATTTTACCTGGGAACGGAAGATGCCTGAATCTCTCAAACGCGCTCTTACAGTCGGAAACTTTGACGGATGCCATCTGGGCCATCAGGAAATTTTTCAGGTTCTCCGCAACGAGGCGAAGGCCCGCGGACTCGTTCCGACAGTCGTCTCCTTTGAACCTCATACGAGGCATGTTCTGGGAATTCCCGGGCATCCGGCGCTTTTGACGACCACCGAGGAAAAGGGCGCCTTTGTGCGGTCCCTCGGAATGGATTTTGTGGCACTTCCGTTTTCGAAAACCGTTGCGGAAAAGCCTTTTCAGCGTTTTGTCACCGAGGAAATTCTCGGAAAGCTGAATGCGAAGTTTTTGGTGCTCGGGCATGACCATCGTTTTGGCGCCGCGGGCAAGGGAAGCTTTGACGCCATCCTCTCCGCATTTCCGGAACTCGCCGCGGTGCAGGTCTCCGCAAAATACAAGGACGGCGAGGTCTTAAGCTCTTCCCGCATCCGAAACTCCCTTGAAAACGGTGCCGTCGAACGCGCAAACGATTTTTTGGGACGCCCTTACCGCATTTACGGAAAAGTCGTCGAAGGAAAAAAACTCGGAAGGACCATCGGGTTTCCGACGGCCAATGTCCAGACGGGTGCATATAAATTAATTCCCAAATACGGAGCCTATGCGGCCATCGTCCGGCTCGAGGACGGAAGTGCCCACAAGGCGGTTGTAAACATCGGACTCCAGCCTTCCATCGGAGACTTGCCGCTTGCCGTCGAAGCGCACATTCTGGATTTTTCCGGAAACCTCTACGGGCAAAAGATCGGCGTGGATCTTCTCACGTTCATCCGCCCGGAAGAAAGGTTCCGCTCCATCGACGATTTAAAACGTCAAATTGGCATGGACGCGGACTTTACCCGAAATTATTGAGGGAGCCTCTAAAAATTCAATTTTAAAAAATTTGGTTGCATTTCCTTAACCAAAGCAATTTAAGAAACTTTCAAGGCGCGAATCGCATTGAGTACGGCGAGAATCATCACGCCGACGTCCGCAAAAATGGCCATCCACATTCCTGCGATTCCAAAGGCGCCGAGCAAAAGGCAAGCGGCCTTGACCGCAATGCAAAAGAAAATGTTCTCGTGAACGATTCTTGTACATTTTTTTGCAATTTTGATGGCGAGCGAAATTTTAAGCGGGTCGTCGTCCATCAAAACGACATCGGCGGCTTCGATTGCGGCATCGGAACCGAGGGCTCCCATCGCAATTCCCACGTCCGCGCGAGAAAGTACCGGAGCGTCGTTGATGCCGTCTCCGACAAAGGCCACGGCGTCTTTCGGAGATTTCTTTTTTTGCAAAAACTCTTCGACTTTTTTTACCTTGTCTTGGGGCAAAAGGCTTGCAAAAACACGGTCGATGTTTAATTTGTGTGCAACGTCCTCGGCAACGGCTTCGGAATCTCCCGTGAGCATTACCGTTTCCTTGACGCCGATTTTTTTCAGTTCTTCAATGGCTTTTGTCGCATTCGGCTTGATGGCGTCGGAAATAACGATGTGGCCCGCATATTCCCCGTTTACGGCAACGTGAAAGACGCTTCCTGTATGATGGCAATCGCGCCATTTGACGCCGATGGAATCCATCATCCTTATGTTTCCGACGCAAACGTTCTTTCCGTTGACCGTGGCCGTTACGCCGTGCCCCGAAACTTCCTTTACATCCGACACGGAACACGCATCGTTTTCGTCGCCGTAGGCATGTTTAACGGACGTCGCAATCGGATGCCTTGAATAACGTTCCACGTGGGCCGCGAGATGCAAAAGTTCTTTCGGCTCAATCTGCTCGGGGTGAATGGTCGTCACATCAAAATTTCCAAGCGTAAGCGTTCCCGTCTTGTCGAAAAAAATCGTTTTGATTCGGGCGAGAGTTTCCAAAAAGTTGGAACCTTTTACGAGAATTCCGGACCTGGACGCCCCTCCGATTCCCGCAAAGAACGAAAGCGGAACGCTCACCACCAGGGCGCACGGGCAGCTGATGACAAGGAATGTCAAGGCCCTGTAAATCCATGTCGTCCACTCGGGACTTTTTCCGAGAAGCAAAAGAACCGCCGAAGGAATCGTGGCAAGCGCCACCGCGGAAAGCGTTACGATCGGCGTATAGATTTTTGCAAAGCGCGTAATGAAGTTCTCGGAACGGGACTTTTGGGAACTTGCGTCCTCGATGAGTTCGAGAATTTTTGATGCGGTCGATTCGCCGAAATCCTTGGTTGTGCGAATTTTCAAAAGTCCGGAAAGATTGATGCTTCCCGAAAGCACTTCGCTTCCTGTGGAGACGTCTTTCGGAAGGGATTCTCCCGTAAGAGCGACCGTGTTGAGAGCGGAAGAGCCTTCGACGATTACGCCGTCGATGGGAATTTTTTCACCGGGTTCGACCACGATGATTTGCCCGATCGAAACCTCTTCCGGGGAAACCTTTTGAAGCGAGCCGTTTTCCGCTTCGATGTTTGCATAGTCCGGTCGGATGTCCATCAGGGCTGAAATGTTTTTACGGCTCTTTCCGACGGCATAGTTTTGGAACCATTCGCCGACCTGGTAAAAGAGCATCACGGCGACCGCTTCGGCGTAATCCCCGGTTTTAAAAAGGCCGAGGAAAAGCGCGCCGACCGTTGCGATGGCCATCAGAAGATATTCGTCAAAGGGCTGCCCGTGCAAAATTCCATGGAACGCCTTTTTCAAAACGTCATGTCCTACAATCAGGTAGGGGACGAGGTAGCAGACGAATCGGAGCGTTCCTTCGACGGGCGCAAAGTAGAGCCCGGTCAAAAGGACGGCGGCGACGACAATTCGGCAAAGGTTCTTGCGTTGCTTTCCGCTCATGGAATCCTCGGGTCGGGTGGTTTTTAAAAGAGAACTTCGCAGTCGGATTCGACTTTCTTGCAGCTTGCCCGGACGCTTTCCATCACGGACTTTTCGTCGGCGTTATCGTCAAATTCCACTTTCATTTTGAGCAGCATAAAGTTGACGCTCGCATCCTTCACACCGGGCGTTTTTTTGGCCGCGGTCTCCATCTTCTGGGCGCAAACGGGGCAATCGACTTCGATCTTGTAACTCTTTTTCATAAAAACCTCGGCGGTTCAATTTGTTAAACGATTAAACAAATGTTTAATCTTTATTTTCAAATATAGCTTGAACCGCTTTCCCCGGCAAGACGATTAAGCAAACTTTTAATCGTTTTTTTTGCTATCTTGTGAAAAGATTCAGACGAAAGGACCGAAAATTGCCGCATCATCATCCCGTGACCGAAAAAGAACTGATTCTTGCCAAGAGAATGCCGACGGAACGCGCCGCAAAACAGGTCGCCGAAGCGATGAAACAGCTCGGGGACGTTTCCCGGCTGCGGATTTTCTGGCTGCTTTGCCATGCGGAAGAATGCGTGACGAACATTGCGGAACTCGTCGGCATGTCAAGCCCCGCGGTGTCGCATCATTTGCGGCTTCTGAAGGATTCGGACCTTATCGAATCGAATCGGGTCGGTAAGGAAATGTTCTACCGCGCCAAGGAAAGTCCTCTCGTCCGGCAGCTTCACGTCACAATTGAATCGGTCGCCCAGATTACGTGCCCGGAAGACGAAAAATAATGGAACAGGTTCACGACTTTTTGCCGATTTCGAAAGAAGACCTTGAAGCCCGAAACTGGGACGCGGTCGATGTAATTGTGGTTTCCGCGGACGCCTATGTCGATCATCCGTCCTTTGGGCACGCCGTGATGGCGCGTCTCATCGAGCACGAGGGCTACCGCGTCGCAATTCTTCCGCAGCCCAACTGGCGCGATGATTTGCGGGATTTTAAAAAGCTCGGAAAGCCTCGTCTCTTTTTTGCCATTTCGAGCGGCATGGACAGCATGGTCAACCATTATACGGCCGGAAAGCGCCTTCGAAGCGATGACGCCTTTACTCCCGGCGGACGTGCAGGCTTTAGGCCCGACCGCGCAACGAGCGTCTATGCCAAAATCTTAAAGCAGCTCTACCCGGATGTTCCTGTCGTTATCGGGGGGCTCGAATCGAGCCTTCGTCGCATTAGCCATTACGATTACTGGGATGACCGCGTCCTTCCGCCGATTCTCGCAAGCACCGCGGCCGACCTGTTGATTTACGGCATGGGCGAAAAGCCGATGAAGGAACTTTTGCACCTGCTCAAAAAAGGCGTGCCGTTTTCAAACATGAATTCCATCCCGCAAACGGCCTATCTGGTCCCGAAGGGACGCGTTCCCAAAAACCGCGAATACGTTGATCTGGTGCTGCCAAGCTACGAGGAGTGCGTACAAAGTAAACGCGTCCAGTTCGAGGCTTTTCGCAAAACGGAACTCGAATCCAACCGGATTCACGCCAAAAGAGTTCTCCAGGACGCGGGCGAATCGACGGTCGTTATCAACCCGCCCTACCCGCCGTTAAAAGATGGCGAACTTGACGAGAGCTTTGAATATCCCTATATGCGTGCCCCGCATCCGCGCTACAAAAAACGCGGACCCGTTCCCGCTTTCGAAATGATCAAGTTTTCCATCAACACGCACCGCGGATGTTTTGGCGGTTGCAGCTTTTGCGCCATCAATGCTCACCAGGGAAAGTTCGTGGCGAGCCGCAGTCGCGAGAGCATTCTTCGCGAAGTGGAAATCGTGACGCAAATGCCCGGATTCGCCGGAACGATTACGGATCTCGGCGGACCGAGCGCCAATATGTACAAAATGCGCGGCAAGGACGTTTCCCGCTGCGAAAAGTGCGCCCGCCCGAGCTGTGTCTTTCCGCGGATTTGCGACAACATGAACACGCGTCACCACGAGCTTACGGGACTTTACCGCGAAATTTCGGAAAACCCGAAGGTCAGGCATCTTTTTATCGGAAGCGGCGTCCGCTATGATTTGCTCTTGCAGGAGACGACCGACAAAACCTTGCAGGAAGACCACATGGAATATGCGCGTGAACTTATCCGCAATCACGTCAGCGGACGCTTGAAAGTCGCTCCGGAACACACGTCGGATTCCGTTCTGAGCCTTATCCGCAAACCGTCCTTTAGCCTTTTTTACAAGTTCAAGGAAATTTTTGACCGCGAAAGCGCCGCCGCCGGAAAGAACCAGCAGATCGTTCCTTACTTTATATCGAGCCATCCGGGATGCACCGAAAAGGACATGGCGGAACTTGCGCTCGAAACAAAACAGCTCGGTTTTCGCCTGGAACAGGTGCAGGACTTTACACCGACACCGATGACGGTCGCGACCGAGATGTATTATGCGGAAACCTATCCGGACGGAAAGCCTCTTTACGTTGCCAAGACGCCCGCCCAAAAGAACAACCAAAAACGCTTTTTCTTTTGGTATATCCCCGAGAACCGCGTCTGGATTCAGGAGACCCTCGAACGCCTGAAGCTCGGAAAAATTTCGCGCCTGCTCCTTTCGCGCACCTCCTACAAGGAAGGCCGCACCTACGAACCGAGCAAGGAACGCGCCGAGGAACGCAGCCGCTTCCGCCGCGAACGCAAGGCTCGCCGCCGAGGCCGCAGCGGATAAGAAATAACAATCCCAAAGCTCATGATCGCAAAGCGGCAAATTCATTTTTCAAGAAACCCTAAAATAGCTCAATTTATGCACGAGTATAAGCTCGTAAAAGAATTCGGTGAAGGTGTCGATAGGATGTTTCGGGAAATGGAATCTGCAGGGAATCCAGACCCGGAATACAAACTTATGCTTAAGGCCAAACTGATTTCAACACAGAGAGATACAGGTGGTCAGACAGGTGGTCAGATGAAAACAAAAAATTCGGCCACCGCAAATTCCATATTGAAAGCGATGGCAAAGGATCCGAAAGTAACGCGCAAGACCTTGTCAAAAGTTTTGGAAATTTCTCCGTCCGCCGTGCAAAAGCATATCAATAAATTGAAGGTCACCTCTAAAAATTGCTTTGGTAAAGAAAATTTGAGTGAGACCGAGCGAAGGCAGGAATGAAAAGTGGCGAATACTCCCGGTATTTGGCTCTTTGAATGACTGCCAGCGCGAAGTGTCGCAACCAAATTTTTGAAAATTGAATTTTTAGAGATGACCTGAAGGAAGAAAAAAGGATTGCTCGCATAGGCGGAGATTTTGGCGGACATTGGGAAATTGTGAGGATTTAAGGGAACCAGGGAAGTCTCTTTCCTTTAGCCGGGTTCCGCTCCGAATTATTTTCTAGATTTACAGGGAACGAAAAAAGGATTTGCCCATGAATATTCTCGTCATCGGCAGCGGCGGTCGCGAAAATGCGATTGCGCTTGCGGTCAAAAAGTCGCCACTTTGCACGGGCCTTGTTTCCGCTCCGGGAAATCCGGGCATGGAACGCCTCGGAAAATGCGTTCCGGTTGATGTTGCGGATCCGGTCGCCATCGCGGACCTCGCCGAAAGGGAAATGATCGATCTTACGATTGTCGGACCCGAAGTCCCGCTGGTAAACGGTGTCGTCGATGAGTTTCGTCGTCGCGGGCTGCGGGCGTTTGGTCCTGTCAAGGGGGCGGCCGCTCTCGAAGGCAGTAAGGCGTTTTCCAAAAATTTCATGAAAAAATACGGCATCCCGACTGCCGACTACGAAACCTTCACCGACTTGAACTCCGCATTGGAGTTTCTCAAGGCGCACCCGGCTCCGATTGTCGTCAAGGCTTCGGGCCTCGCGGCGGGGAAGGGCGCCGTCGTCTGCATGACCGATGCGGAAGCCCGCGAAGCGGTCGAAGAAATGCTCGGCGACAAGGCCGTTTTCGGCGAATCGGGCAAGACGGTCGTCATCGAGGAATTCATGTCGGGCGAAGAGGCTTCGCTCTTTGCCGTTTGTGACGGTAAGGATTACGTGTTGCTTTCATCCGCCCAGGACCACAAGCGCGTGTTCGATGGCGACAAGGGTCCGAACACGGGCGGAATGGGCGCCTATTCCCCGGCACCTGTCGCCACTCCGGAAATTATCGCGCGGGTCAAAAAGGAAATTGTCGAACCGACGCTCCGCGGCATGGAAAAGGAAGGCTCTCCCTACACGGGCGTTCTTTACGTGGGAATCATGGTCACCGAAAAGGGACCGAAGGTCGTAGAATACAATTGCCGTCTCGGCGACCCGGAGTGCCAGGTCGTTCTTCCTGTTTACGGAGGCGATGTTCTCGCCCTGTTTGACGCCGCGGAAAAGGGCAAACTCCAAAACTTCAAGGCGCCCGAAGCTCCCAAGGGCTCGGCCGCCATCGTCGTAATGGCGAGCGCGGGCTACCCCGGAAGTTACGCCAAGGGAAAGGAAATTTCGGGCGTCGAGGATGCCGAAAAGTGCGGCGCGATGGTCGTTCACGCCGGGACAAAAACGGTTGACGGAAAGCTCGTTTCTTCGGGCGGTCGCGTCCTCGGTATCGTCGGGACGGGCGAAAATCTGAAGGCCGCTCTCGACAAGGCTTATGAAGGATGCGCAAAGGTTCACTTTGACGGAGCCTTCTATCGTAAGGACATTGGACAAAAAGGACTCGCAAAATGCTAGAAGTAAACAAACCGCTGGTAGGGATTGTCACGGGCAGCGCCTCGGACAAGGCCATTGTCGATAAGGTGACGGGAATTCTCGACGAGTTCGGGATCCCTTGGGAATACAATGTTCTCTCGGCCCACCGGACGCCCAAAAAGACGGCCCGTTATGCCGAAAGCGCGGAATCCCGCGGAGTCCAGGTTCTCATTGGAATCGCGGGCCTCGCTGCGGCCCTTCCGGGCGTTCTCGCCGCAAACACGACGCTCCCCGTCATCGGGGTCCCGGGCGACGGCGGTCCTCTTTCCGGTGTCGATGCCCTCCACTCCATTGTGCAGATGCCGTCCGGCATTCCCGTTGCGACAGTGGGCATCGGAAACGGCAAAAACGCGGCTTACCTCGCAATTGCCATTCTCGCACTTTCCCACGCGGACATCCGTCAAAAGCTCGCCGATTACCGCAAATCCCTCGGCGACATTTAACGGTGCGCCGTTTTCATCTTCTTTTCCTCTTCGCTCTTGCGGTGGCGGTGCATGCCGCGGACTCCTTGAGCGTGCCCTGGGAAAACGGGGAAGAGCTTTACTTCCGATTGAGCTGGGGGTTCGTTTCCGCGGGAACGGCCGACATGAACGTTTACCCGAAAGATGACGGCAGGGTCGAATTTGTAAGCATTGCCCGCAACAACGGCGCGTTCAAGTCCATTTACCCGGTGGCCGATACCATCCGGACGCTCGCCAGTGCTAAAACACTCCTGCCCTACACGTTCAAGAAAATTTTGAACGAAGGCTCCTACTTCAGCACGTCCCGCATTCTTTTTGACCGGGAAAATAACCGCGCGGTTCTTTCCGATACGGTTTTCAAAGGCTCCCGCCGCGACGAGGTCAAGTCCCGGGTCGATACGTCCCTTTCGCTGAAAGGCGACGAGCATTGCATCATTTCGGCCTTTTATCAGGTGCGAAAAATGGACCTTTCCGGCAAAAAGGACACCTATTTTTCGGCGGTGAGCGGCAAAAAAAGCTACCGGCTGCAGGTCATCGTCCACGGCAAGGAGACTGTCGAGACGAGGCTCGGCTCGTTCAAATGCATCAAGGTTGAACCCGTTCTCGGTGACGACGGGGCGTTCAAGGCCGCCGGAAGGCTCTTTATTTGGCTTACGGACGACTCCAGGCGGCTTCCGGTGCTCATGCGTGTCAAGATTCCGATCGGATCCGTCAAGGGCGAGCTAGTCCGTTTTCGGCAGGGAAAAGGCGAATAGTCCGGCCAATTTCTCTCCAAGTTTCTTTTTACACAAATATTTTGGCGGTATCCTTCATAATAATCTATATTGAAAGGCGGAACTGTTCTATCTAAAAATAGAGGCTCTTTAGAGATGTTTAAAAAGATAAGTGTCCTGATTTTTGCGTTGGCCATTGCGGGCTTTGCCCAGGCCGACGATGATTCTTACGATGATGCCGTGGCTTCGGACGAAAGTTCCTATTCCGCCGGTGCCGCCGTTTCCGATGAAGGCTCCGCCATGGAGGAAACGGATTCCCGCGCCATGGACCGCGCGAAGCGCCGCGAATTTGAAAAGGATCAGCGCCTTGACGAATTTGCAAACAACATTCGCCGCCGCGACTGGCTGAAGGACCGTCTGGTGTTTGAACTCGGCATGGGCTCCCGTCAGCCGGTGATGGGCGAAACGGGTCTCGGTATGGGCTTCGGATTCGGTGCGGAATACATCACGCGTTGGCACCTCGCCCTTTTCGGCTCGTTCGGATTCATCCCGAGCGGCGACGACCCCGACTTTTCGAACTTCTCGATTGAGGGCGGCACGGGCTGGAAAGTGGGCCTCAATTATTACCTCTTCCCGAAAAACCCGCTTCATCTCGGATTCTCCGCATCTTACGGAACCGTTTATTACGATCATGACGTCGTCGCGGATTCCACCAACGACTTCACTCGTGCGCTTATTTCGACGATGGGCTTCCAGTTTGACGTTCTCATCACTTACCTCACCAACGAATGGTATTACCTCCAGTTTGCCATCGGCATGTATTATGCTCCGAACGCCTATGACGATTCCCACAAGAAAAACGTCAAGGGCGAAGATGTTTCGCGCGTGATAGATAGCGATGGCATTTCCAAGTTCGGACTTGTCTTCGGCATCACGATAGGATTTGCCCTGCCGGAATTCTTCCCGGATGCAACCGAAAAGCGGCGCCGCGAACGCGAAAAGAAATACGCGGACTAAGGTCCTGAAAATTCCCGCCGAACGAACGGCGGGATTTTTTTATCCGCCTTTCAAAAACCAAAAGACAAAAATTAAAAAATAGACTATATTCTAGGCGCTCCTTTGTCCGCGTAGCTCAATTGGATAGAGTGTCAGTTTCCGAAACTGAAGGTCACGAGTTCGACTCTCGTCGTGGGCACTGAAAAACGCACCGGCTTGCCGGTGCGTTTTCTGTTTTCGCTTTGAATTCTTTCGGTTAGGCTTTGCGGAGAATCTTCCCCGTCAGTTCGTGCGGGCCCGCATCGA
Organism: Eggerthellaceae bacterium; assembly: GCA_963597395.1. GTDB lineage: Bacteria > Fibrobacterota > Fibrobacteria > Fibrobacterales > Fibrobacteraceae > Hallerella. The sequence continues at coordinate 16,391 of CAVBPX010000010.1, forward strand.
GAATCTTCACCATGTAAAATTCGCCTGGCGTCGCGTCGCCTTCGACTATTTTGACGATATCGTCGGAGTCAAGGGAGTTTCCTTCCGCGCGGCCTGTAAAGTGAAAGTCGCTTTCTTCGGCCACTTCGTCTATCAGAACCTTGACTTCCTTGCCGATATGCGCTTCGTTCGCTTCGGCGGAAATTTCTTCCTGCACATCGTTGATGGCGTCGAGGCGTGCCCGTGCGAGATCCTCGGGGACGGGTTCTTCCTTGAGTTCCAGTGCGGGCGTCCCTTCTTCGGGGCTAAAGACGAATCCGCCCAGATGCTCGAACCGAACCTCCTGGATGAGATTCATCAGTTCTTCGAAGTCCTTTTCCGTTTCGCCGGGAAATCCGACGAGGACGGTTGTGCGGAGCGTGACTCCCGGAATTTTTTCGCGCATCGCCTGGAGCATCTCGCGTAATGACTTGGCCGTGTAGTGCCGGCGCATCAGCTTGAACATACGGTCGCTTGCATGCTGGATGGGCATGTCGATGTATTTGCAGAGGCGCGGCTCGCTTGCCATCAGGTCCAGAAGTTCGTCGGTGATGAACTGCGGATACCAGTAGAGCGTACGAATCCACGGGATGTTCGTTTCGGCGAGAATCGCCCGTAAAAGCTTGACGAGCGTGGGACCGTTCTTTCCCTGTTCGTGCCCGTAGAACGTCGTGTCCTGCGCAATGAGCGTCAGTTCCTTGACGCCCTGCCGTTCCAGGCTCTTCGCTTCGCGGACAAGGCTCTCGATGGAAAACGAAACCTGCTTTCCGCGAATGTTCGGGATGGCGCAAAAGGCGCACCTTCTGTCGCATCCTTCGGCAATTTTCAGGTAGGCGTGGTGCGGAAAGTCTCCGAGGTTCAGACGCTCGATGTTTTCCGTTCCGCTCCACTTTTCACCAAGCCCGAGAACCTTCAAAATCTTTCCCGGTTCGTAGGTCCCGAGCCAGTAATCGACCTCGGGCATTTCCTTCGGAAGTTCCTCGATGTAGCGTCCCGAAAGGCATCCCGAGACGATGAGTTTTTGCCCGGGCTTTTTGACTTCGACAAAAGAAAGAATCGTGTTGATGGATTCTTCCTTGGCGGCTTCGATAAAACCGCATGTGTTTACAAGGATGAAGTCGGCCTTTTCGACTTCCGCTGTCGATTGGAATCCTGCCGAATAAAGTTCGGCGAGAATGTGTTCCGCATCGACCTGATTTTTGGCGCAGCCCAATTGGGCTGCAAAAATGCGAGGATGTTTCAAGAATTATTCCCAGTCGTCGTAAACTTCTTCGGTGGCTGCCGGGGTTGTTTCCGGAGCGGTCTGCGCCTGTGCCGGGGCTTCCTGTGCGGCGGGTGCCGCGGGTGCTTCCGTTGTCGGAGCTTCCGCCGACGGGGCTTCGGCCGGTGCGGAAGTTTCTAGCTGCGCAGGGGCTTCGGTAACGGTTTCCGATGCGGAGCTTTCGACCGTTGCGACTTCGGAAGAGGAAGAAATTTCTTCGGATGCGGGAACCTCGGAATCGCTTGGAATGCTTGCCGTTTCGCTTGCGGGTTCGCTGTAGGAGGTCGTCGAGTAGGAATCGTAGGCGTTTTCCGAATCGGAAGTTTCCGGGGAGCCGACGGCGTCGTTCGACTTGTTGTCAATCCACCAGGCAAAGCCCATCGGTTCAAGACGGTTTTTGCCAAAGGCCTTGGCGTCTTCAAGTTTTTTGAAGTAGCCGATGCGGACGCGGTAATATGTTCCTTCGAGTTCGCCCGGATTTTCGACCTGGGCGAGGTAGCCCTTGATGCCTTTTTCCTCGAGCTTTTTGAGAATGGCGTTGGCGCTTCGCTTGGAGGGCTGGATGCTCACCTGGATGGTGACCGAGCCTTCGCTTCCCGGTTCGACGGACGCACCTGTACTCGCTGTGGATTCGGCGCCTGCCGTTTCAGAGGAAAGCGACTGGATGGGCTGGAGTTCCGGCATTGCGTCGGACTTCTTTTCGGCGTCGTTTTCTGCCTTTTGGGGCACCTTGACCTCTTCCGCCTTCTTTTGCGGAGTGATTTCGGGAATGACGTCGTCTTCGCTTTCGCATCCGACGAGAAGCGCTACGAACAGTGCGGAATAAAGAAGCGTTGAAATTTTCAAAATATTCACTTTTCTCTCCTATTGGACGAGCTAAAAAGGTCTTGAGAAAAATATATATAAGTCTTTGTTATGCCGCAAGTTATGAAACGGCAAAAAACGCGAAAAACGGCAAATCGGAGACTGCGAAAGGCGGTCTTCTCGGAAATCCCTTGACGAAACCGGGCATTAAAGGTATATTTGGGGCGCATTCCAAAATTTTCAACCCGAGGAATCTGAATGATCGGTGTCGTAGTAAAACCCAATGAACCTTTTGAACGCGCTCTCAAGCGCTTTACCAAGTCTTGCGAAAAGAACGGAATCATCTCCGACGTGAAGAAGCGTCAGCGCTATGAAAAGCCGTCCGAAGAAAAGAAGCGCGTCGAAACGGCCGCTCGCCGCAAGCGCCTCAAGGAACTCGCGGACGCAAACCGCAAGCGCCTCTACTAGTCGAATTTCTTTTCGGAATGCCAAGGGAAAGTGCAACACTTTCCCTTTTGGTGTTTGTATATTTGGAAAAGTTTTAACCCCCGAAGAGGGAAAGGATGCATATGTCGGATTCTTTGGTCAAAGCGGATAGCGAACTTCTGAAACAGATTCTCTCGGATATCAAGACGGCGATGAAGGCTCACGACGCGGTCGTGCTCGAAGTCCTTCGGACGCTCCACTCCGATATCAAGAATGTTGCCATCAATGCCAAAAAGGACGTGACGGATGACGTCGTTCTGGACGTTCTCGCCAAGAGCATCAAGCAGCGGAACGAATCCATCGAGATGCTTCGCAAGGGCGGTCGCGAGGAAAACGCGAAAGAAGAAGAGGCGACGCTTGCCATTTACCAAAAGTACTTGCCGTCACAGCTTTCCGAAGAGGAAGTCAAGACCCTAATAGCGGACATCAAGGCGCAGGTCGGCGCCGCGGGCCCAAAGGATATGGGAAAGGTGATGAAGGAACTTTCCCCGAAGACGAAGGGACGCTTTGACAGTCGCCGTCTGAGTGAGCTTGTGAAGGAAGCGCTGGCCTAAAGGCCATCTCTAAAAATTCAAAGAAAACGAAAAGGACTGCCGTCGGGCAGTCCTTTTCTCTTTTTGCCCCGCTTCGCGGGGCGCTTTTGTTGTTAAAACTCCTCGAGTCCGTCGGGAGCTGCAAGAATGGCTTTCGTCGCCATCCCGATAAAGAGTCCGTGTCCGAGAAGTCCCGGAATTCTGTTGAGTTCGAAGTCGAGCTTTTCCGGGTTTTCGATGGGACCGAACTTGGCGTCGGCGATGAGGTTTCCGGAGTCGCTGATGACGGGGCCGTCCTTGCCGGGCGCACCCATCCGAACGACGAGTTCCGCACCGAGCTTCTTTACTTTGTATGTAACCGACCCGATGGCGCCCGGCAAAATTTCGAGCGGAACGGCGAACTTCTCGCCGAGCGTTTTGACCTTCTTCCCGGAGTCCGCGATGATGATGTAGCGGTCGGCCATCGCTCCGACGATCTTTTCGAGAAGGTGTGCCGCACCGCGGCCCTTGATGAGGTTCCTCTGCGGGTCTATCTCGTCCGCACCGTCGATGGCAATGTCCAGATGGTCCGCTTCGCCGAGATCGATGAGGGGAATGTTCAGGCTTCTGCACTGGAGCGTCGTGCTCCAGCTCGTGCTTACGGCCGTCACCTTTAGGCCCTCTTCGCGAATGCGCTCTCCGAGGCGTTCGACCATGAACGCTGCGGTGCTGCCCGTTCCGAGCCCGACTTTCATGCCGGATTCAATGAGGTTTGCGGCGCGGATTCCCGCCGCTTTTTTCAGTTCGTTTAGGTTTGCCATTATCGCCAGTGCCTCCCGAAATTGTTTTGGCCGTCGTTTGGAAAATCGCCTTGCGGAAAATCGTCGTCCTCGTCGAAACCGTCTTCGTCGAAGTCGTCGTCATCCTCGTCCTCGTCTTCAAAATCCTCGTCGGGGTATCCGGTCTCGAGTTCCGTGGCGGATGCGTCCGTAATATCGACGATGGTGACTTCGTATGTCAGGTCCTTCCCGGCAAACGGATGGTTTCCGTCAAGGGTGACCGTGTCCTTTTGGATTTCGCGCAAAATGTAGATGCCGTCCTCGTCAAGCGATTGCGAATAAATGTCGCGCGGATCTTCCGGGACGGAAAAGGCGGCTTCCTTGGAAGTCGGAACCATCTCCAGTTCCATGCCTATCCACAGTTCGCTCAGGTTGCGAAGCTCTTTTTTGGGAACCTTGATAATCAGGTCCTTGCGGTAGGGACCGTAGCCTTTGTCACAGGGAATGTGCGCCGTGACGTGATCGCCGATTTTGTGGCCTTCCAGGGCTTCTTCAAGGCCTTCGATAATGCTTGCGCAACCGTGCATATAGACAAACGGAAAATTCTCCGGAATTTCTTCGACGATTGCGCCGTTTTCATCCTTTAGGGAATAGCTGATGCTGACTTTCTTGTTTTTCTCGACTTTTTCCATCGGCACAAATATAGAAAAGCTATATTGAGTTCCATGCTATACGGGATCTTTTCCGACATTCACGCAAACCTGCCCGCCCTCGAAGCCGTTGTGGATTCGATGAAGGCGAACGGCGTGGAACGCCGCGTGTGCCTGGGAGACATTGTCGGGTACGGTGCAAATCCGAACGAATGCGTCGCCATCACGAAGGAAATCGCCGATGTCTGCATTTTGGGAAATCACGACAGCGTCGCTATCCGCTGGGATTCGGATGCGGGATTCAATCCGTATGCCAAAAAGGCTATCGAGTGGACGCAAGCGAACCTGAACGAAGAGTCCCGGACGTATCTGCGGTCGCTTCCTTACATGTATGAGGAAAACGATATTTGCTTTGTCCACGCTTCGCCGATGTCTCCCGCGGACTGGATCTACATTACGGATCTCGAGGACGCTCTGGATGCCTTTGACCATTTTGGCGAGCGAAGCTGCTTTGTGGGCCACACGCACAGCCCGGTGATTGTCGCCATGCGGGACGGTGAAATTCCGAAAGTCATCGAAACGGGCGCCTACACGCTCGAAGACGGGGAACGCCTTTTGATGAACGTCGGAAGCGTCGGTCAGCCGCGTGACAGGGATTCCCGGGCGAGCTACTGTCTTTTTGATACCGAAGCGCTTTCGGCTCGGCTCGTTCGGCTGGAATATGATATTGCCCGGACGCAAAAATCGATGCGCGACGCGGGACTCCCGGATTTTCTCGTGGAACGTCTGGAACTCGGACGATGAAACTTGTCATCGCAGTCTTTGGCAAACCGGGGTCTCCCTTTGTCAAGGAAGAAGTGGAAAAGTATTCGAAGCGGCTCCGCTCCTCGAGCGTGCAAATCGAAGTTGTCGAACTGAAACAGAGCAGGCGTGAAGATCAGGCGAAAAGCCTTTCGGAAGAGGCCGCGGAATTTTCGAGACGGTTTCCCAGGGAAAATTTTCAGTGGATCGTTCTCGCGGAAGAGGGAAAGCTGATGAATACGGTCGCTCTTTCGGAGTGGATTAGGCCCAGGCTCGCTTCGAACTGCGTCTTTCTAATCGGTTCCGCCTACGGAATCGCTCCGGAAATCAAAAAGCAGGCAAATCTTCTTCTTTCGCTTTCGCCCCTGACGTTTACCCATGACCATGCCCGGGTTATTTTGACGGAACAGCTTTACCGCTGCCTGATGGTCATTGCCGGGCATCCCTATCACCACGTTTAATTTGTCCGCAAAGGACGAGCGAAAAGGAGCTTTTCGTGAACTTGAATTTGCAAAAGAATCTGAAAATTGTCCGTGAAACTTTGGAAGCCTCGGAAAGATATTCCCATGCCTGCCGCGTGCTGGGTTTTGACCAACAGACGATTTGTCCGTCGGAAGCCGCGCTGGAAGAGGGCGAGACGATTGCGTTTCTTTCGAACCGGGCTTTTCGGCTTTTGAAATCCAAAAGGTTTCTCTCTGCCGCGGAATCCCTTTATGCAAACAGAAAGTCGCTCGCTCCGATGGATAAGGTCCTTTCGGAGGGACTTCACAGGGACTATATGCGGACAAAAAATGTTTCGCCCGCAAAGGACAAAAAGTTTTCGCTTGTGTTTAACGAGGCTTTTGTCCACTGGCTCAATGCCAAGGCAAAAGCAAAATTTTCGCTGTTCGAGGCGGACCTCGAAAAAGTGCGCCGGGTGAACCTGGAACAGATCGCGCTGATGGAAAACGCGAAGCCCGTACCGTATGACAATCTGCTCGACCAGTATGAACGCGGAATCACGACGAAGGATCTTGACCGGTGCTTTGCCGCGTGCAAGGAACGGCTCGTTCCGATGCTCAAAAAAATTCAAAAGAGCAAAAAGAAAATTCGGACGGACTTTCTTTCGCGGCCCGTATCCGACGAGTCCCAGCGCAAAATGGCAAAGTATCTTTTGGAGGTCATCGGGTTCGACTTTTCGCGCGGAGCCTTTTCGACGAGCGAACATCCCTTTACGGACGGCCTTGCCAAGGATGATGCGCGCGTGACGACGCATTTTTATCCGAATGTTTTTTATTCGAACATGTTCTCGATTATTCATGAGGGCGGCCATGCGCTTTTTGAACAGAATCAGCCAGCCGAGGATTTTGAAGCGCACATTACGAGCTTCAAGACGCTCGGACAGCACGAATCCGTTTCGCGCTTTTACGAAAACCGCATCGGGCGTTCCCGCGCCTTTATCCATTTGATTTTCAAAAAGTCGAAGGAACTTTTCCCGGCCGTTTTTGAAGGGGTCTCGGAAAGGGAATTTTACGAGGCGATGAACATTGTCGCCCCGAGCCTCATCCGGACCGAAGCGGATGAATTCACTTACACGTTCCACGTTATCATTCGCTATGAAATCGAAAAAATGCTGGTGAATGAAAAAATCGCTCTTCACGACCTTCCGAAAATTTGGGGCGACAAGTATGAGGAATACCTCGGAATTCGCCCGTCAAACGATGCGGAAGGCGTCCTGCAGGATGTTCACTGGGCTTCCGGGTTCGGATATTTTCCGACGTATGCGCTCGGAAACATGTACGGTGCGATGTATTACAACCGGATGCAGTCCGAACTGGATATTGACGCCGCCGTTTCACATGGGAATTTTACACAAATTAACGACTGGATGAAAAGGAATGTCTGGAAGGACGCAAACCGTCTTGACGCCAAATCCTGGATAAGGAAAATCACCGGTCGAAACTTTACCGAAAGCGACTTTTTGGACTACCTCGAAAAGAAATACGGCGCAATTTACGGAGTCTAAAAATGTCGAAGGGTGAACTTTCCTTTGCCGGGAAGGCGGAACGGAGCATTTCGACCGCTTTTCGGAGCCGCCTCTGGAGCCCCTTTATCTCGGCCATCAAACGGTATAGGCTTATCCGGCCTGGCGATAAAATTGCGGTTTGCATTTCGGGCGGAAAGGATTCGATGCTCCTTGCAAAGCTCTTTCAAATGCTTCTCCGCTATACGGAAGTTCCCTTTGAAGCGAAGTATCTGGTAATGGATCCCGGATACAATGCAAAAAATCTGGAAAAAATTCAAAGCAACGCGGAGCGCCTCGAGATTCCGATTGAAGTTTTCAAAACGGACATTTTTGACGTGGCAAACACGTTCGAACATTCGCCGTGCTACATTTGCGCGCGGATGCGGCGCGGGCATCTTTACCACATGGCGCAGGAACTGGGCTGCAACAAAATCGCTTTGGGCCATCATTTTTCGGACGTCATCGAGACGACGGTGATGAGCATGTTCTACGCTTCGCAATTGCAGGCGATGCTTCCGATGCTTCACAGCCAAAATTTTCCAGGGATGACGCTCATTCGTCCGCTTTACCTGGTGCACGAGGACAGCATTATTGCCTGGGCGCGGTCAAACGACCTGGACTTTATCCGTTGCGCCTGCCGGTTTACGGAAACTTTGGAAAACGGCGAAGGGGAAAGCAAGCGGAAAGAAGTAAAGGAACTGATTCGGCGCCTGAAAGTCGATAATCCGAATATCGAAAAGAGCATTTTCAACAGCCTGCATTCCGTATGCATCGAAACGTTTCCGGGCTACAAGACAAACGGAAAAAAGCATTCCTTTTTGGAACGCTTTGATGAAGAGGAATCTTTAACCGAAAATCTGGAAATGCAGCAGGACGGGAACGAGAATCGATGTGAAAATTCCCGTCACGCCGATGGCAAGTGAACTCATTGCGCCCTGGACTTCGCCCATTTCAAGAGCCTTGGCGGTTCCAATCGCATGGGATGCGGTCCCGATGGCTACGCCCTGCGCAACGGGATGCCTAATTTTACAAACCTTGCAGACAAAAGGCGCGACAACTCCGCCGGTAATGCCCGTGATGACAATCGAAGCAATGGTGATGGCCGGCACAGCGCCTATCTCCCTTGAAAGTTCGATCCCCATCGGAATGGTGATGGACTTCGGAAAAAGGGAAACGGAAAGTTCACCGGAAAGTCCAAAAAGTTTTGAAAGAAGGAGCACCAAAAAGAACGACGTGAAGCATCCGGCGAGAATCCCGATGACAATCGGAACGAGATTCTTTTTCAGATTGTCGAGCTGCCTGTAAAGCGGTACCGCCAAAACGGCCGTAACCGGTGCGAGGAAAATGGAAATGTAGTCGCCGCCGATGTTGTAGGTTTCGAGTTCGATTCCCGTAAGAAGTAAAAATCCGATGATAAGGACGCTTGCCACAAGAATCGGATTACAGATGGAGAGCCTGAATTTTCGACTGAGAAAAACGCCGAATTCATAGGCGGTAATCGTGAGGACAATTCCAAAAAACGGCGTGTTCAGAACTTCATTCACGGCGGTGCTTCCTTTCAAAACGCCCGGCGAAAAAGTCGGTGACTTTCCCTGTGACGGCCATCGTGAAAACGGTCGTCACAACGCAAAGTAAAATCAGAACGGGAATGTTCCCCTTGAGCGTTCCGTAAACGGCGAGAATTCCGATGCTCGGCGGCAAAAAGAAGAAGGGGAGCCTTTTCAGAAAAAAGTCGGACATCTCCGCAATCTGCTCGACCTTGACGATTTTTGTGCACAACAGAAAAAACAGGATGAGCATCGCCGTAATATTGCTCGGAAGCGGGAAACCGCATACGCGGTGAAAAAAGTCCCCGATAAAGCACACGGAAAGGATCAGGGCCAGCTGGAGTAAAAGTCTCATAGCGGGTCGAAAGATAGAAACTTGTCGCCGTAAAAAAACTAAATTTTTCCTACCGCCAGATGTCGTATTTCTGGGGAACCGGGCGAGAACCGCCCACAAAAGGATTCTTTATGTCTCAAATCGAACTCACTTTTCCCGATGGCTCCGTACGTTCCGTAGCATCGGGAATCACCGGCAAGGAAATCGCGGAGGGAATTTCCCAGGGGCTTGCCCGCAAGGCTCTGGGTGTTAAGCTCGGCGACAAGGTTTTGGACCTTTCCCGCCCGCTCACGGAAAGCGGTAACATCCGGATTATCACGCCGTCTAACGACGACCCCGATGCGCTGATGCTTCTCCGTCATTCCTGCAGCCACGTTCTTGCCGAAGCCGTTTGCGACCTTTTTCCCGGAACAAAGCTTGCTTACGGTCCCGCCATTGAAAAAGGCTTCTACTACGATTTGATGACGCCCGTTCCGCTCAAGGAAGACGATTTCCCGAAAATCGAAAAGCGGATGAAGGAAATCATCCAGGAAGACCGCCCCTTTACGCGCGTCGAAGTTTCGGCCGAAGAAGGCCTTGCGCGCACCGCGGGCGATAAGTACAAGCACGACAATGTCGAACGCGCCATCGAACGCGAAGGCAAGGATTGCAAAATCAGTTTTTATGCGACGGGCGAACCGGGCAAGAACTGGGAAGACCTTTGCGCGGGGCCCCACGTCCCGAGTACGGGAAAGCTCAAGTGCTTCAAGATTCTCTCTCTCGCCGGAGCCTATTGGCACGGTGACCAGAAGTCCGATCAGCTGACCCGCATTTACGGAACCTGCTTTGCCGACAAGGACGGCCTTGCCAAGTATGTGAAGTTCCTGGAGGAGGCCGCCAAGCGCGACCACCGGAAAATAGGCAAGGAAATGGATCTTTACCACATCGAGGATCATTCTCCCGGCATGGTGTTCTGGCATCCGAAGGGAACCAAGATGGTGAACGCCCTCAAGGATTATATCCGCGGAAAGATTGACCATCGCGGATATCTGGAAGTCATCACTCCTGAAATTGTGAACAAGGTTCTCTGGATAAAGTCCGGGCATGCGGACAAGTATAACGAGAACATGTTCAAGACGCTTGCGGGCGACGTGGAAATGGCCGTGAAGCCAATGAACTGTCCCTGCCACATCCTGATTTTCAATTCGCAGCTCCGCAGCTGGCGCGATCTGCCGATGCGCCTTGCCGAATTCGGAAAGTGCCACCGTTACGAACCCGCCGGAACCATGCACGGTCTAATGCGCGTCCGCGGATTTGTGCAGGACGATGCACACATTTTCTGCACCGAGGATCAGATTGCAAGCGAAGTCGCAAACTTCTGCCATTTGGTCAAGGAAATTTACCACGACTTCGGATTTGACGATGTGAAGGTAAAATTTTCGACCCGTCCCGCAAAGCGCGTGGGAAGCGATGAAATCTGGGACAAGGCGGAAGCCGCTCTTGCCGAGGCGACAAAGCTCGCCGGTCTTGACTATGTGCTGAATCCGGGCGAAGGCGCCTTCTACGGCCCGAAGCTTGAATTTACGCTGAAGGATTCCCTCGGACGCGATTGGCAGTGCGGAACCATTCAGGTCGATTTCAACTTGCCGCAGCGCCTTGGAGCGGAATATGTCGGCAAGGACAACCAGAAGCACATTCCGGTGATGCTTCACCGTGCAGCGGTCGGCTCCATCGAGCGTTTTCTCGGTATTCTCATCGAGGAATACATGGGAGACTTCCCGCTGTGGCTTGCGCCCGTCCAGGCCCGAGTTCTTCCCATCTCCGAAAAGTTCGTTGAATATGCGAACAAGGTCAAGGGCGAACTCGAAACCGCCGGTGTTCGCGTCGAAGTCGATGAGTCGAACGAAAAGCTCGGCTACAAGATTCGTCAGTGCGAATTGCAAAAGGTGCCGTATCTGCTGATCGTCGGCGAAAAGGAAGTGACAGAAAATGTCATTTCCGTCCGCAAGCGCAAGGACGGCGACAAGGGTTCGATGACCGTTGCGGACTTCCTTTCGATGACCGCGGACGACCGCAAGGTCGTGCGTTAAGACGGTTCTTGGTTTAAAAAATCAAATCGCAGGCTCCAAAGAGCCTGCGATTTTTTTTACATCTTTCAAAAACTTTTATTCAACGCCGTTCGGCAAGTAGGGCGCAATCGGATTTGAACTGCTGAGGCTCGTCGAAATGAATTTTTCGTAGGCGCCTCCGCCCGTTGCGGTCTTGCAATTCGACTCTTGTTCGGCGGAAAAAATCCGGGTGCTGCCGTTGCTAAAAAGTGCGGCGCCGTAGCATGCCCATCCGCCGTTTGCAATTTTTGCGCGAACCTCGACATTTGTAAAGCCCGCATCTTCAAAAAGCTTGCGGACCCGCCGGTAGGCATCCCCGTTGTCGGATTCCCAGTTTCCGCCGTTGACGAGAACCTGGCCGCTTCCAAAATAATAGTTGAGCCCGTTGCTTGCCACGATGACCGCAAGAGACATCTGGCTTGCCGTCAGATTGTTGACCTCGTCCTTTTCCGTCGGGAACAAAACCGTTTCGGTTTCAAAGGCGCGTTTCAGAATGTTGCTGAGCTCGACGGCATTCGTCGCATCGATTTTCCGGTTGGTGCGTTCAATGGTTTCGAACAGTTTCGGAACGCCGACGGTGGCCAAAATGCCGATGATGACCACGACGACCATAATTTCGACAAATGTAAATCCTTTCTTTGCAGGCATGGAATGCTCCATTGGTAAAGTGAAAATGGACTGTCGTTAAAAATACATAGAAAGTAAGAAGAATGAAAAAAATATTTTCGGGAAATGCGCAAAATCGCATTCCCCTGTGATTTTTGTTATATTCAAGGCCATGCAAAGCATCGAGTCCGCCATCCGAGAACGTTCGCCGCTTCTAAAGGAAGATTCGGCGGTGTTCCGCGAGCTTTCAAGATTTTTTGGCGAAGGGGCAAAAATTGCGACGGACCGCCGGGACCTGCGGGACTTTCTCGCTCCGCACAGGCTCTACAAGGTCGTGAAGATTTCCGAAAATTCCTGGATGAAATGTGCCTACGCCCTCATAGAACGTTTTCCGGAATGCCTTTCGGCGCTCGGCATGCTGCGCTATTACACGTCCGCATCGGAAAAGGTCTTTTGGCAGGATGTGGAAAAGGCGGAAAATATCATCGCAAAAGCGCTTACGCCGGATTCCTACGGATGGGAACCGGATGCCTTTACCGTTTTCGCGGACAAAGAAAACAAAAATTTTTCGCTCACGGTGATTGTCGCCCTATGAATCAAAAGGGCACCTCTAAAAATTCAATTTTCAAAAATTTGGTTGCGACGCTTCGCGCTGATTCGTCCCGCCCTGCCATCGCTTGGTCTCACTCAAATTTCCCCCTCCAAAGCAATTTTTAGAGGTTCCCTTATGTTTTTGCCGGCTCGTCGCAGAAAAATATCAAGATTGAACTTGTTCAAAAAGTTCAAAAGTTTGGATCGCGGCTTACTTGGATAGAAGTGAGCAGGCAGGGGCCGAATGCCTTGGATTTTCATATCGCCTATTATTTGGGAAAGCTTTCGAAAAATGACTCCAAGGTATATTGTCATATTATTTCAAAAGATAAAGGATTTGATGCGTTAATTGATTATACAAACGCAAAGGAAAAAGACAGGATATGGGTTGATCGGGTAGAAAGCATTGATGAAATTCCACTTGTCAAGAAAAAAATTCGAATGACATTCTCGCTCTTGTGAAAAAACGGCTCGGTTCGAAACCTAGACCGGCCAGACTAAAAAAATTACAGAATGCAATAAAAACCTGGTTGAATCTTCAGGACATCGCTGTTATAAATGGAATTGTTGAAGTCTTAAAGAAAGAAAAATTTTTGACCATCGATGAAAATGGAAAACTTTCCTATTCAAAGGAATCTTGAACGGACAATTGAACTTTTCCCCTTAAAAACACTTGATTTTCGAGGGTGTTCGGGCGGAAAGTTGCATTTGACGGCTTGATTTTCTACATTAGTCGGAAAATATTCAAAAGGATTTTGAAAACGATGCAATTTCCTCCAGTCAAAGAACAGATGGACATCCTTCTCCGCGGTGTTGCGGAGATAATCCCCGCCGACGAACTCGAACAGAAGCTTCAGAAGTCCTACGATACGGGAGTTCCGCTGCGCGTCAAGCTCGGCGTGGACCCGACCGCTCCGGACGTGCATCTCGGCCACACGGTCGTCATGCGCAAGCTCCGCCAGTTCCAGGATCTCGGCCACACGGTCGTCCTTATCGTCGGAGACTATACGGCCCAAATCGGCGACCCTTCCGGAAGGAACAAGGCGCGTCCTCGCCTTTCGCACGAAAAGGTTCTCGAAAACGCGAAGGAATATCAGCAGCAGTTTTTCCGGGTTGTCCGCGAAGACCGCGTCGAAATCCATTACAACGGCGAATGGTTCAGCAAGCTGCCGTTTTCCAAGGTGACGGAACTCATGGGCCAGTTTACTGTCGCCCAGATGCTCGAACGCGAGGACTTCCACAACCGCTATGCGTCGAACAGTCCCATCAGCCTGCACGAGTTTATGTATCCGATGATGCAGGGCTTCGATTCCGTAGCCATCCGGAGCGATGTCGAACTCGGCGGAACGGACCAAAAGTTCAACGTGTGCCGCGGCCGCGATCTGCAGGTCTATGAAAAGATGCCGTCCCAAATCGGCATGTTCATGCCTATTCTCCTCGGAACGGACGGCAAGGCCAAGATGAGCAAGAGCCTCGGAAACTACGTAGGCGTGAGCGAACCCGCCGACGTGATGTATCACAAAATCTACAACCTGGCCGATTCGATCGTCGAAAACTGGTTTGAGCTTTTGACCGACATCCCGCTTTCCGAAGTTAGGAAGATGATGGCGGATATAGCAAGCGGCACACTCAATCCGAACGTCGCCAAGGACCTTCTCGCGAAGGACATCGTCTCGCAGTACTACGGAAAGGAAGCCGCCGAAGCCGCGGCGCTCAAGGAAAAGGAAGTCCATAGCGGAAATGCGATTCCGTCCGACGCCAAGGAATGCTCGGTTGCTCCGGGAACTTACAAGGCAATCGATCTTCTCGTCGAAATCAAGGCTTTCGCTTCCAAGGGCGAAGCCCGTCGCATGGTCCAGAACGGCGGCGTGAAGGTCGCGGGTGAAAAACTTTCCGACGCTATGTCCGAAATTTCGCTTTCGGGCGTGGACAAGCTTCTCGTCCAGGTCGGAAAGCGCAACTTCTTCAAGGTGAACTTCTAATGACCGGCGACACCCTGATTCTGGGTCTCAACCCGACATGGCAAAGGCTCTTTCTTGTCGATGAATTCAAGCCGGGAGAGGTCAACCGCCTGTCCCGCGTCGAGGAATTCGCTTCGGGCAAGGGCATCAACTGTGCACGGGTCCTTCGGGTCCTGGGCGGGGACTTCATCCTGTCGCACTTTTTGGGCGGCGACCGCAGCGTCTCGATTTGCGACGAAATCGCCGCGGCCGGCATCCGTCAAATTCCCATTTGGATTGGAGCTTCGACCCGCATTTGCACAACTATCATGAGCAAGGGCGATACGACGGAACTCATCGAGCCTTCCCCGAAAATCACCGAAGCCGAAAACCGGGACTTTTTGCAGACCATCGGGGAAATCTGGAACGATGTCACGAACGTCGTCCTGTGCGGATCGATGCCCGCCGGTTTCCATATGGAAAACCTTTCCAAGCTGGATCTCAAAGGAAAACGCCTTTTTATCGATGCCGTCGAAGGCATTGACTACTGGCTCGAATACGGCGTCGAACTTCTCAAAATTAATTTGTCCGAATACTGCGAACTTTTGCAGCGCTTCGGCATTCCGCAAATCACGTCGAGCCCGCAATTCTGGAAAATGAGCGCCTCGACGCTTCTTGAACGGCTTCCCATCAAAAATCTGGTCGTTACCGAGGAGGACGCTCCGATCCACGCGTTTTACACGCAGGAAGGAAAGTTCATGGGACTTTCCCTGCAGCCGCCTACGGTCAAGGTCGTAAACGACATCGGAGCGGGGGACTCTTTCCTCGCCGGATGGCTCGCCGCCGACTTTTTGGGGCTTCCCATCGCCGAGCGCCTCGCGAAGGCCGCCGCCGTTTCCGCGGCCCGCTGTGAAGTCGATCGCCCGTGGAACATTGACCTCGGACGCGTTTCCGCGCTCGAAGCGGACCTGATTCCCCTCGTCGAAAAGATTGCGGACTGAAATGCGCCGTAACAAGACCCTCATTGCTATCCCGTCCCCGATGGAGTGGAAGGTTCTCTATCCCAAAATCCCTTTTGGGAAAACGGTCGAAAAGCCTTTGCCGTTAAACGCCCGCTTTGACGCGGCCTGTCTCGGCATCGGGCTTGTACGCTTTGCCGACAGCCTTTTGCGCATGCTCCTTGCGAAAAACTATGCGACGGTCATTCTCGCAGGGGTCGCGGGTGCGCTCCCCGGAAGCGGTCTTCTGTCGGCAAACACGGTTCGGGTCGATGAGGAATGCGTCGCGGACGAAGGCTACTTTGAAGGGGATTCCTTCAGGCCGTATTTCCGCCGCCCGCAAATTATCCGGGCGACTTCGTTCAGGGCCGCTCCGCCGCAAATCGCTTCGCTTCCTGGCGTCAGATGCGCCTCCGTCAACACGCTTACGGCGTTTCCCCGGGCGCTTGAATGCCGCGCCAGGTTCTTTGGTGCGCAAATCGAGGCAATGGAAGGCGCTTCGGCCTTTTCCGTCGCAAACGCACTCGGCGTCAAAATCTTTGAGGTTCGCACCATCAGCAATTTTACGGGCGACCTCGACGAGTCCCGCTGGAACTTGCGCGAATCGCTCCGCGCCCTTTCCGAAAACATCTTGAATCCGATCGTCCGGGGAAAGGCATGACAACGCTTCGGCTCGGAATTTCCACGTGCCCGAACGACACCTACATCTACGAGGCCCTTGTCTCCGGCATCCAGGGTTCTTCTTTCAAGTGGAACGTCGTCTTTGCCGATGTCCAGACCCTAAACGAAATGGTTCTTCGGGGCGAACTGGACGTGGCGAAGGTGAGCTGCGGAGTCCTTCCGTTCGCCGAAAAAAATTACCGTCTCCTTTCCTGCGGCGGGGCTATGGGGTATTCCTGCGGCCCGCTCCTTCTTTCGTCATCGGAAAACGCCTTTGATCCGGAGAGCGTTACGGTTCTTCCCGGAAAGAATACGACGGCGGCCATGCTTTTTCGCTTTTGGGCTTCCGAAACGCTCGGCCTCTCCTCGCCCAAAGTCTCCTACGCCTTTTTCAACGAGGTCTATGACGCTCTTTGCGCAAAAAGAAGCCGTCAGGGGGTCGTCATCCACGAAAAACGCTTTACGTGGGCGCGTGACGGTCTCGGGCTTCTGACCGACCTGGGGGCCTTTTGGGAGCTTTGTACGCATTCCCCGATTCCCCTCGGCTGTGCCGTCGCCAAAAAGTCCCTAGGCGAAAGCGTCATCCTCGCTGTCGAGGACGAAATCCGCCAAAGCCTTTCCGTCGCAAACGCCCGGGCGAATCCCGTAACGGATTTTATCCGCGAAAAGGCCCAGATTGCGGACGATTCCGTCATCGAACAGCACATCCGCCTCTTTGTTTCGGACTTTACGCGCGACATCGGCGACTCGGGCCGAAAAGCGCTCGAAATCCTAGCCAAACACGCTATTTTGTAAAAAAAAAACAAACAAACGCCCGCTTGCCAATCGAAAATTCCGATTGTAAAAAATATTTTTACGGATTGGCGATATTTTGCCCAAAACTTTATTTATTTTCCAAAAGTATCATCTTCAAGGGAGTCTTGTTATGGACTTGGTTCAGCAACTCGAACAGGAACTCGAAGCTTTCAAGCGCGAGTACGAAAAGTTTGCGAAAGGCAATAAATCGGCAGGAACTCGCGCCCGCAAGGTCCTTCAGGACATCAAGCGCACCTGCCAGGACCTCCGCGTGTCTATCCAGGGCGTCAAGAAGGATGCCGAACCGAAAAAAGCCGAAAACGAAGGAGATGCGTCCTGAATTGAACGGTGACTTGGCGGAAGATACCATGAAAAAATGCTTTTTTGCAAAGATTTATCATGAAAAAGGTTTGACTAAAGCTATTTTTGAAGGTATATTCCACAATGTGATTTGCTGCACAGGGATTTCCCTGGTCGCTAATCCAAAACGGACGAGATGAATTTTATGTTTCATGATTGGAGAAATCTAGCAGTATGACCCTAAAGAAAGTATTCGTAGTTCTTGCCGGGGCTATGCTCTTTTCGGGATTCGCATCGGCAAAGGCGATCAACGTGCCGGGCGATTACGATAAGATTGCGGACGCACTGGGCAACGCAGACGCGGGCGATACCATTTTCGTCAAGCGCGGAACCTACAACGAAAATATCACGCTTGTTATGGGCGTCGTTCTAAAGGGCGAAGATCCCTTGACAACGATTATCGACGGCGGACGCCGCGGACCGACCGTGATGGGAACCTCCGGAGCGGAGATGTCCCACTTCACCATTCGCAACGGTATCGAAGGCATTCTTTGCGAAAACGCAGCTCCCTACATCCACCACTGCTACGTGATGGACAACAAGGCGACGGGCATTGCGGCTTTCATCTCCCTTCCGAACCTCAGGAACAATGTGGTGTACGGCAACCGCTGGTCCGGCATCCTCGCCTGGGGCGCCAAGTCGCTTGACGCCTACATCGAACAGAACGTCGTGCTTCGCAACGGCTATTCGGGTCTCGCCCTCAAGGGACCGTCGAACGTCGTCGCACGCAACAACATCTTCATGGAAAACCACTATTACGGCGTGTTTGCGGATCCCGCCGCCGGCCAGACGAAGATCGAATACAACAACATCTACAAGAACTACTATCCGTTCAACCGTTTCATCAAGGTGAACCGCACGAACGTCTCCTTGGATCCCAAGTTCATCAGCCCGTCCCTCTCGAAGCCGAACTTCTTCTGCAACTCCAAGTCCCCAATGCTCAAACGCGGCAAGGGAAAGCTCGATATCGGCCTTCTTGCGCATGATGTCGTCCAGGAAAAGGAGGAGGATGTTGCCGAAACCCGCAATCCGGATACGGATGGCGACGGTCTTTGCGATCCGTGGGTTTCCGAAGAAAATCTCAGCGAAAAGTATTCCGCCGTCTGCTCGGGCATCGACAATTGCCCGGAAGATGCGGAAGATGTCGATGGCTTCCAGGATGACGACGGCTGCCCGGATCCGGATAACGACCGCGACGGCATTTGCGATCCGTGGGTTGAGGCGAGCGGCCTTCTCGACAAGTACGCCCACACCTGCAAAGGCGCCGATGCCTGCCCGGACAATGCGGAATCCCTGAACGGCTATAAGGACGAGGACGGCTGCCCGGACGAAGTTCCTGTTCCGCCGAAGAAAGTCTTTATCCTCGAAGGCGTGAACTTTGAATCCGGCAAGGCGACAATCACCAAGGATTCGGATGTTTCCCTGAGAAAGGTTGTCGATATTCTCGAAGCCTTCCCGGAAGCAACATTTGAAATTGTTGGCCACACGGACAACTCCGGCAACTCGGCGAAGAACAAGCAGCTCTCCGCGGACCGCGCCGCTGCCGTCAAGGCTTTCCTCGTCGAAAGCGGAATCGCCGACAATCGTATGGTCACCCGCGGAGCGGGCGATACGCAGCCCAAGGCTTCCAACAAGACGCCGGAAGGTCGCGCCCAGAACCGCCGCATTGAATTTATCCGCACGGATATTAAGTAAGGAGAAGGTTAAGTGATGACACGCTTTAGCTTCATCAAAACAACTGCCGTAGGGCTCATCTGCACGAGTGCAGCGTTTGCTTCTCCCTCGTACTCCCCGCACAAGTATCAGCAAAACGACTGGTTCGGCGAATTCGGCAGCAACAACACGGCCATGTACGTAAACCCGGCCGGCATTGCGGAAACGGAACAGATTGAGCTTTCTATCGGCTACTTCAGCACGATTAGCGGTGAAGCCTCCCAGGAATACGGCTCCTTGACGATTCCTTTCGGCTATAACCACACGCTCGGTATTTCGTTCTTCGAAAACGGTGCAACGGTCGATGGAGGCTATTCCTACACCGAAAACGCCTACATGATAGGCTATGCCTACCGCCTGATGCACTGCCTCGCTCTGGGCGTCGATCTTTCGATTCTCCAAATCAACCAGTTCGACCAGAACAAGCAGTTGACCATGGGCGCGGACGTCGGTATCGCATGGAATCCCGTGTCGAATTCCCGCTTCGGAAGCCTGACTGTCGGCGTGGCGTTCCAGAACGCTCTCGCTCCGGCCATCAGCACCGAAGAAGAAAACACGTCCTACCACTTTGTGTTCATGGGCGCCGATGAATCCTACAAGGTTCCGAGCAACCTGAACTTCTCGCTCTTCTATCGCGGTTTCAATCGGATGCTCGAAGCGAAGGCCGAACTTTCCATTATCGACGTCCTTCACGAAGATGAGGAAGGCGGCGACGGCATGAGCCTCGAAACGAGCTTTACCTTGACCTATTACCTGAGTTCCCACCTGGGCGTTCGCCTCCGCTTTACGAAGGAAGGCTACCCGGTTCTCGGCGCAACGGTGAACGTCAAGGACGTGACCATCTTTCGTTACCTCGCTCTTGACCTCGAAATGTCGCATGACGACATTGTCGAAAAGAAGAACCGCGGATTTATCTGGGCCGTGAAGCTCACTTCCCGCTTCGGAAATACCCGTGAAGAAAACATTGGCGAAGATCGCTATCGTCGCTTGAAAATTGAGCCGGAAAACGACTACCGCGCCGCTATGCGCCTTTATCTGAACCGCCAGTTCCTCGAAGCCGCGTATGCGTTCGGCAAGGTTCAGACGAAGTATCCCGCTTTCCACCTGGTTGACCAGGCCGCGTTCTACAAGGGAAAGTCCTTTGAAAATATGCGGATGCACAAGGCTGCCAAGTCCGTTTATGAAGATGCCATCAAGCGTTATCCGCAGAGCGACCAACGCGCCAAGTACCACTTCCAGCTGATGAACATCGACTATAAGGAAGGCAAGTATAACGATGCAATGGTCAAGTATCAGTATATCGTCCAGCATTACAGCGAAAGCGACGTGAAGGCCGATGCCGACTATATTGCGGGCCAGATCAAGTTCGAACAGGGTCTCTATCAGGAATCCATCGACCTTCTCTCCGCGATTCTTCCGGGCAATGCCAACTATTTCTATGCCCGCTATACGATGGGCATCGCCAACAGCCGTATGGGCAAGTGGGACGAAGCTGAAAACTGCTTCCGCGACATTATCGACCAGCCCGCTTCGAACCAGTCCGAAATGGACCTCCAGGATGCGGCCAAGGTCAAGCTCGGTCACATCTACTTCTCCGGCGAAACTCCGAACATTCCGGAAGCGGCCGGTCTCTATGGCCAGGTCAAGCCGGGTTCCCCCGTGTATGACGAAGCGATGCTCGCTCTCGGATGGTCCTTCCTCAAGGTGAACAAGCCGGATGAAGCCATCAAGTATGCGCAGTGGATTATCAAGAACCTGCCGGATTCGTTCCTTCTCTCCGAAGCCTATCTCGTTGAAGGCTACTGCTACTACATGAAGAAGGATTACTCGAATGCGGAAAAATCCCTGACGCAGGCCGAATCGCTCACGAAGCAGCCGGTCGTTTCCATGGCGGCCCGCGACAGTGCCCGCAAGGCCTATGAGGACAATGCCGCGCACTTTGACAGCGTCCAGGACAAGGCTCTCGATCTTTCCCGTCAGCTTCCGACTCCGCGTGTCGAAATGAAGCGTGGACAGTTGCGGCCCGACTTCGACAAGGCGAACGCCGCCATCGACGACTATGCGAAGTTTATGCAGCGTTCCCAGCAGAGCGATCGCTTTGAATCCAACCGCAAGCGCGTTCTCGAGGATGCGGGCTTTACGCTTGCAACCGTCAAGACCAAGAAGGCGGAAAGCGGTGGCGGATCGGACGGCGGCGCCAACTCGCAGGAACTTCAGGAACTGGATAACCTGGAAGATTTGGAATAATTCAACAACGGAGGGATAGGCCTGGTTATCCGGGTCTGTCCTTGTTTTAAAGTTATAGGTAGAAACTTCAAATGAAAAAACTATTTCTAATCGCTCTGTCTCTCTGCACGTTCGTTGGTATCACCTATGCGGACCCCTGCAAGGATAAGACGAAGGAAGCCAAGACGATGCTCGCCAAGTGCAAGGCGATGCAGAAAGGATCGCGCGACTACAAGCAGTGCGCAAGTTCCTACAATCTTTTGAAGAACCAGGCGCAACAGGCCTGTCGTTCGGGCGGAATGGACGAAAACGAAATGCAGGACGCCATCAAGCAGTGGCGCACGCAGGTCGATCGTTGCAAGGGCAAGCAGAGTTCCCGTTGCGCGAGCGCCCTTCAGCAGCTGGGTAACTATCAGTATCGCCTTGAAGAAAAGTATCAGGTCGATGCGATGGCCCAGTACGAATCCGACGTTGCCTGGTGCGAAGACCGCGACAACGAACCGGCAAAGTGCAAGGATCTCGGTGCGGGTCCGAAGGTTGACCATTCGAAGTCCCTCAGCTACTTCCTGGAATACATCGACAAGTATCCGAAGGAGACCCGGGCTCCGAACGTGATGTATCAGGCTTCGTTCGTCTATGAAGCGAACGGAGAGGACGAAAAGGCTTACAAGCTGAGAATGCGTCTTGTCAAGGAATTCCCGGACAACGGTCTCGTTCCGAAGAGCTGGCTCCGCATTGCGGAATACCACTTTATGAACCGCAAGTTCCGCGACGCGATTGATGCCTACAAGCGCGTGACCGGTTTCGAAAACCTGACGGGTAAGGAAGCCGCTCTCGCCATGTATCACTTGGCGGAATCCTACTATAACATCGCGGAATACGAGATTTCCGCGAAGACGTATTTTGCCTACATCGACGGTTCCGACAAGGGCAAGTATCCGAGCGACCTTCGTTTGGAAGCTATGGACTTTATGGCCGCCGCGTTCTCGGATATTGATGATGGCGTTCGCGTTGCCGCCAAGTTCCTGAAGGACAAGAAGGTCGCGTTCAAGGATTCCCTCTACTACCGCATCGGTATGAAGAACAAGGACCATGACCGCAACGAAGAAGCCGTTCAGTCCTTCAAGTATCTTCTCGACATCAACCCGGACTACGTGGACGCGCCTTTGGCTGACGTGGCGATGGTCGAAATCCTTATTATTCAGCAGAAGTTCGACGAGGCGCAGGAACAGCGCAAGCTCGTTGTGAAGCGCTACAGCAAGAATTCTTCCTGGTTCAAGAAGAACAAGCAGTATCCGGCATCCGTCGAAAATGCGGAAAAGGCCATTCGCGCCGCCATGCTTGACATCCCGCAATATGACCATGCCCAGGCCGCAAAGCTCATGAAGGAAGGCGATACCGAAGGTGCGAAGAAGCGCTACCAGGTTGCTATCAAGGGCTATAACGACTTCCTCAACCAATACAAGAACGAACCGACTTGGGACGAATACAAGGTTTATGCGAACCTCGCCCTGGTCTATCAGGAAATGAACCAGTTTGCCAAGGCCGCCGACATGTTTAACCGCATTGTCGATGCCGACACGAACCGCTATGGCCGTCGCGCCCTCGGATCCGCCGCTCCCTACAAGAAGGAAGATGCGGGCTACAACGCGGTCATCATGATGGACAAGGCCCGTATGGAAGCGCAAAAGACGAAGGCCGGGGACGATCCGGTCAAGGCCTATTCGCTCCCCGAAACGAAGGCTTACTTTGCGCAGGTTGACAAGTATATGGCCAAGTTCGCAAAGCAGAAGGAAGCGGTCGAGCTCGCCTATAACGCGGCCATCGTCCGCTACCAGGCCAAGCAATACAAGGAAGCAGTCGTCGATTTCCGCAACCTGAAGACCAACTATCCGAAGAACCAATACATTCTGCTCATCAGCCGTATGCTTGCCCAGTCCCTCCTCGAATCGGATCAGCTCGACGAATCCCAGAAGGAATTCGAATGGCTGTATAAGCAATACGCCGAGGTCAAGGAAACGCGCAACGACTCCATGGCGAACATCATCCGCACGTCGATTGCCGCGGTCCTCTTCCAGAAGGCCGAAAAGTCGGTGAAGAACGGACAGTTTGAGCAGGGCGCTCTCGCCTATTTGAACCTCGTCAAGCTCTATCCGAAGGAATCCTTTGCCGACAAGGCCGTGTTCGAAGCCGGTAGCGCCTACGAAAAGGCGAACAGCTACGAAAAGGCCGCACAGACGTTTATGATGCTCCCGATGAACTACGGTTCCTCGCCGCTGACCATCCGCGGTATTCTCCGTGCCGCGATGAACTACAAGAAGGCCGGGAAGCCGGAACAGGCCGCTCAGACGTTCCTCTTCATCACGAACAACTTCGAGAAGGATTCGATGGCTTACGCCGCAATCGGATTTGCCGCTTCGACCTACGATTCCATTCCGAACAAGAAGCTCGCCGCCCAGACGTATGAAATCGCCTATAAGAAGTATCCGAATCACGAAAAGACTCCGGGAATGCTCTATAGCGCCTGCTTGACCTACGACGAAGCGAAGCTCCCCGAAGAGGCCATCCGTTGCTCGAAGGACCTCGTCCGCGACTATCCGAAGAGCTCCTACGCTCTTGATGCCGCGTTCAGCATCCCGGTTGCCTACCAGAATGCAAAGCGCTGGTCCGAAGCCGCCGACGCCTATATCTTCTTTGCGAAGACCTACACGGCGGACAAGGAAAAGCTCATTGCCGCATACATCGGAACGGCCCGCGCCTATCGCGAGCTCAAGGACGACAAGAACGCCGCCGACTACTACAAGAAGACGATCGAAGCCTACGACAAGTACGGTCTTCAGATCAAGAACGCCGATCCGGGCGTTCCGGCCGAAGCCGCCTACTACCTGGGCGAAATGGAATACGCCAAGATGGAACCTCTCACCGTTTCCGGCAACGACAAGGCGAAAACCGCCACTGTCAAGAAACTCACGGAAATCCTGAAGGTGGCCGTCGGACACTACTCCAAGTCCGCAACCTACGCTTCGGAACAGTGGACGTTCCGCGCAACGAACAAAATCGGCTTCCTCTTCGTGACGATGGCCGCCAAGATTCGTGAACAGGAGCTCAACGGCAAATCGACCGAAGAACAGTTTGCGGAACGCATCGGCATCGTCCAGCAGCTTCCGGGCTACTACGACCAGGCCCAGCCCATCTTCCAGAAGAACATCGACCTTGCCCGCGACCAGGGCTTCTACAATGCCGACGTGATTGCCGCTGAAGAAGGCTACATCGAAATGTACTACCAGGGCTGCGCCGTGTTCGTCGAAGTGGCTAACGCCTTTGAAAAGGCCCCGCTCCCCGACAGTGCGCTAATAGTCGAAGAGTACATGGCGGAAGGCGACGTCAAGGAAGACGCCGTGATGGCCGCCGAAGAAGAAATGGCCAACTACCGCGAAGAACTTTCGAACAAGTCCGCTGCCGCGAAGGAAGCCGCCGTTCCGCGTTGCGCAACGGGTATCCGGGCTTCGGAACACTACGGCATCGACAACCAGTGGACGCAAAAGCTCTATGAGGCCCTGCGCGAACTCGACAACCAGAACGAGGCTCTGCAAATCAAGATTACCAAGTTCGACGCGTCGAAGCTCTTCCAGGATCCGAGCTACTTCAAGACGAAGGCCCGTCTTGACCAGGTTCGCCAGTCGAAGGTTATGACGAAGCAGGAACAGCTCGCAACCTACCAGGAAATCCTGAAGGACGCGCAGAGCGAAAACGAGAAGCTCCGCGCGGAACTGGCCGAACTCCAGGCCCGCCTTGCGCCGCCTGCCGCGGCCCCGGCTCCGGACATGGCCCCGTAAAAATCGCGTAATTCTATTTTTACAAAAAGGAAAATCCCCTTAAATTCGGGGATTTTCCTTTTTTCTTTTGTAGTAATGAAAATTTTACAGCCCAAAACCATCCCAAAGGGCCAAAAAAAAAATAAATATGCGAATACAGGAAACAAAACATCAAATCACTCGTACAAAAGGAGTATCCTAATGTCTAAAATGCTTGAATCGTTCAACCCGTCCGCTGATGGTTGGCAGTTTATGTGGGTCATTCTCGCGGTCGGTCTGATTGGCATCGGCTTCTCGATCGAACGCATCATCTACATCATCGTCAAGAGCGGCAAGGGACGCGGCAAGTTCCTCCAGAAGTTTGGCCAGCTCATCAGCGCCAAGCAATACGATCAGGCCCTGAATCTCGCGAATTCCTCGAAGCTCCCGATCGCCAAGGTCGTCGCAGCGATCGTTGCGAATCACGATGCAGGCCGCGACGCGATGCAGAATGCTTCCGACGCCGTGTTCCTCACCGAAGCTCCCCGTCTGACCCGCTATGTTTCGATTATTTCCGTTATGGCTTCCATCTCCACCCTTCTCGGACTGATGGGAACAATTTACGGTCTGATCTTCACATTCGACGCCGTTGCCAACAAGCCGGCCGCTGAACGTCCGAAGGCTCTGGCTGACGGTATTGCTATCGCTATGGGAACGACCCTCCTTGGACTTCTCTGCGCGGTTCCGCTGCTCGTCATCGTCGGTATTCTGAACATGAACAGCGAACGCCTGATCCAGGAAATGGAAGAAAAAGGCCTCAAGATTATCAACGCCCTGTCGTAATTGTTATCTGTTAAAACAATTATCTAGATAGGAGATAAAATGGCAAAAGAACTCAAACCTTCAGCAAAAGTTGAAGAACCGGATTTGCTTCCGGCGATGGGTCTGTTTACGATCCTGATTCCGATGCTGCTCTCCATGACGTCGTTCTCGAAACTGGCCATCGTCGAAGTCAACCTGCCCGAGCGCAGCATGATGCAGATGGACGACCAGACGCCTCCGCCGCCGGACGATCAAGCATTGAATCTCTCCTTGGCCATTACGGACGAGTATCTCGTCATCGGAGCCCGTGGCGGCTTCCAGCCCAACATTTACTTTAAGGAATTTTGGGTGTTCCGCTGCAAGTCCGACGGTCAGCTTATCAAGTATGCTGCCGACGACGTGAAAACCGCCATCAAGAACGGTTCCGCTCCGAAGTGCAAGGACGGCACCGAAATGGACAAGGAAAACTACCAATATCAGATTGAGACTATCGAACTCAGCATGATTGAAAAGACGTCGGAAGAAGATCCGGGTCGTCTGATCTGGGGCGTTTACACTTCTCAGGCGGAAAACCAGCCGGACAGCATTCTCGTCGATGGCAATAACGCATTCCTCGCTCTTACCGGCGAAGGCGACGGCGGAACCACTCCTCCGTCCGCTCTCAAGAAACCGGGTGCAGGCGTTGGCGTTGCGACCCTTACTCCGAACTCGGCCCGCAAGCTGAAGCCGGAAGATGCCGCAAAGCTCATCGTCTATCCGCTTTCCGCGTATGACGAAATTGCCAAGCAGCTGATCCAGATTCACACGGCGTTCATCGACCTTGAAGATGTGGACAACATCATCATCGTTGCAAACGACGATGTCCAATTCGATAAGATTATCGCCTTGATGGACCGCGCCAAGTCGTCGGGATTTGTCAAGGTCAACCTTGCCAAGCTGGGAGGTTAAGGAATATGGCTAGAAAATTGCGCAAGTACGGCGAGGACGTCCCGTTCTCCCTGACTTCGATGATGGATATGATGACCATCATTCTGGTGTTCCTCATCAAGAACCTCGATGCCGAAGGCCAGCTGATTACGCAGGCGGAAAACCTGATCCTGCCGATTTCCACTTCGAAGGTGCAGGCTAAGGAAGTCTCGCTTTCGGTGGTTGTCGATGCCGGATACGTCGTTGTGGATAATGCGAAGATTGTTCCGACGCAGGAAGTCTTGAACCAGAGCGATCTGTTGATCACGAAGGTCGATTCCGTGTTGAAGGAACGCCGCGAAACGGAACGCGAGCATGCCCTGAAAGCAGGTCTCCCGGCCGACGAAGCGGGCAACATCATCATCCAGATCGACAAGAACATCCCTTACGACGTCATGTATAAGGTGATGGCGACCTGTGGTTTCTCGGGCTATACCAATATCGCTTTTGCCGTGCTGATGAAGAACGGCGGGGAGGAATAAATGGCTACGAAAAAGAAACAGGATCCTTTTGTAGAATCCCTGATGCCGGAATCCGACAAGCGTTTTGCCGGGGTTGCGGTCATCTCCGTTCTCGTTGCTGTCTGCTTCTCGCTCTGGGCGTCCATGTACGAAGCCGTGGTTGACGAAGTCATCTTCGAAGAAACCGCTGCCGAGGAACTGACGACCACGATGAAGATCGAGGAGAAGAAGGAAGAGAAGAAGGAAGAAAAGAAGAAGGAAGAGCCGAAGAAGCCTCGGAAGAAGGCCGGTGGCGGCGGAAAACCGCGTGGAAAGGGACAGCCGAACGCTCCCCAGACCCGTGGCGTTCTCAAGCTCCTGACCGCTCAGACGACAAAGTCCAATTACGCCGCGTATGACCTGATGAAGGACCAGAAGTTCTCCAAGGACATCAACAAGGTGCTGAAGGACGTTGCCGGTCTCCAGACTTCGGGCAAGACCGTTCTCGGCGGTCGTCGCGGCAAGGCCGACGGCGGCTTCAACGAAGGATATGCGGAAGGCGGATCCGGTGGTATCGGTGACGGCCTCGGCAGTCTTCTCGGCGGTGGCGGCGGCGGAATCGCGACCCGTTCCAAGGGAACGATCAAGACTCCTTCCGCCCGTGACATCGACATGGGTGCCGGCGGAGGCTCTCGCAGCGCCGCGGACATCATGAAGGTCGTTCGTCAGCGCACTCCGGGTCTTCGTCACATCTACAACAAGTATCTGAAGAAGCAGCCCGGGTTTGCCGGAAAGGTAACCCTCAAGTTTACCATTGCTCCGGGCGGCGACATCATCAGCATCTCTATCGCATCTTCGACGACCGGTTTCGGCGAGTTCGACAATGCGGTGAAGAATGCGGTGAAGCGCTGGACCTTCAGCAAGGTCAAGTCGGGCAATACGACTGTGACGATCCCGTTCACGTTCTCGGAATAGTCCAGGCTTTTGCAAAACCAAAAGAGTCGGAAACGCGCGTTTCCGGCTCTTTTTATTTTTTTTTCTTGCGAAATGCAAAAACACAAATTAGTTTTAGCATAGAGAATAGGAGTTGATTCATGAAGAAAAGAACAGCTGCCGCGTTAGGACTGACTGTCGGGCTTCTCGGCGTCGGAACTGCGTTTGCTACGTTTGCGCGCGTGGAATCCATGGGCAAGAATACGACGTATATCATGGATGACGTGAGCATCTTTGACAATCCGGCGAACATCAATCTTTACCCTAATTATCTGATTGGCGGCTTTGGCGCCTATCTGGACGATGTGGAAACGGGAACAAATCTTGATCCGCAGCATCCGACGTTTGGCGGAATCTTTTCCTTGAGCCTGGGAAGCGAGGAATCTCCGGATCCGCGGCTTTCGATTGGTGGACTTTTCGGCCGCGAGGATTCGGAACTTTTCCGCTTTCTTCCGACCTCCTACATTGACGAGAAGGGACAGGTTCACGACCTTCCGAAGACCGTGACAAATTTTGACGGATTCCTCGGCGGGACGCTTCCGAACGGAAACGCAATGGGGCTTCATGTCTATATTGCCCACCAGGACGGCGGATACGAAACCGAGAGCGGAACGTATCAGGCCGACGCAAATTCCTATGCGTCCGTGATTCGCGCGGATGCGGGCATTAACCTGCAGCTTTCGAACACGATTGACTACGAGCTTTCCGGAGGCCTTGCGCGTGTGCAATACGGTCCGGAACACAAGAACTTTTTTGACGACGGGGATTTTTCGTATCTCGTTTCTTCGCGCGCATTCTTTACGCTGGACGCGATTGACGGGGAACTGGTCCCGGCGATGAAGGCGCACTTTATCAAGGCTCCGGGCATCAAGGAAACGCATGCGCAGGCCGGTCTCGGAATAAACGTCGGTCTTGACAGGGGATTCTTCTGGCTCGGCGGAGACTTTGTCTGGAATAAAAAGAAGGCGCGCGACTGGACGTTTGACTATTCGACCGGCGAATCGACATATGATTCCCAGAGCGAAGGTTCCTATTGGGACAAGCGGTCGGATATCGGCGGCGTGATAAGCTTCGGTATCGAACGGAACATTTGGTGGGACTGGTTCGTCATTCGCGTCGGCGGTCAAAAGTCCATTCTTTACACGGAATGCGACAAGAATTCGCACAACGACGGAAAGAACGGCATCTGTTCGGACGACGGAACGTTTTTCTCGACAAATCCTGTCGGAAACGGAACGATCGACGATCACATCGGCTGGGGCTTCGGCATCAATATCGAGGAAAAGCTGAAGATTGACGTGACGATTGCGGAAGACCTTTTGTTCCGGAACCTGTTCCAGGGCGAAGGTCGCTGGTTCTCGCGGGTCGATGCGACCTACTCCTTCTGATTTTTTTGAAATCAATTTTTACTGGCGCTGTTTTCCGAAACGGCGCTTTTTTATATTTGAAATATGCGAAAGACGATTTTTCTTTTGACGGCGTTTCTCCTTTTGGGCTGTGCGGAACCTCCGGAGCAGATAGAGGAAAAGCTCTCCGAGTATCTGCAGGACGATCTCAAGTTTATGGTGGCCCAGACGCTTCGGGCGAGTAATGACCGGGAAGCGCTTTTGGACACGCCCTATTACAAAATTCGCGACCTGCGATTTTTTGACAAGGAACATTCGAAGATGTATTCCGCCTACGCAAACGTGGAGTTTTACATCTATCGGAACATCAAGATGTATGAGGAGCGGAAATACCGCTACAACAATACGTATTTGCACTGGGACCGCTATTTGAAACGGTGGCATTTTGGCGAGGACGCGGACAAAAACTGAAAGGCTCCCCGCAGGGATTATACTATATTTTTAACCAAACTCAAAAAGGAATTTCATCTTGTTCGGACTATTTTCTTGCGATATAGGCATTGACCTTGGAACGGCAAATACCCTGGTCCACGTTGCGGGACAAGGAATTGTCATCAATGAACCCACCGTCGTCGCGATGGACCGCAAAAACGATCGGGTCATTGCGATTGGAAACGAAGCGAAAAAGATGCTGGGCCGCACTCCCGGCGCGAACGTGGCCATCCGTCCGATGAAGGACGGCGTGATCGCGGATTTCCAGCTGGTGGAAATTCTTCTTTCCACGTTTATCAAGCGCGTGCAGAAGTATCCGCTGTTCCTTGTGAAGCCGCGGATTGTGGTGGGCGTTCCTTCCGGCATTACGGAAGTCGAAAAGCGCGCCGTGACGGATGCGGCAAGAATGGCCGGTGCGAAGGAAGTGCACCTGGTGCACGAGCCGATGGCCGCTGCGGTCGGCATGGGAATTCCGGTGGACGGGCCTGTCGGCAATATGATTGTCGATATCGGCGGCGGCACCTCGGATATTGCGGTTATCGCCTTGAACGGCATTGTCTGCAATGCGTCCGTCCGCGTGGGCGGCGACGAAATGGACGAGTCGATTGTGAACTATTTGCGGAAGACCTACAACCTGGGCGTTGATGAAAGTACCGCGGAGCAGATCAAGATGCAAATCGGTTCGGCGTTCCCGCTCGACGAAGAGCTGACGATGGAAGTCAAGGGCAACGACGTGATGGCCGGTCTTCCGCGGACGATGACGATTACAAGTCAGGAAATTCGCGAAGCCCTGAACGAACCGGTGACGTCGATTGTCGAAGCGGTGAAGCAGGCTCTCGCCTTGACGCCTCCGGCCCTCGGCGCGGACATTCTCGACCGCGGAATCATCATGTCGGGCGGCGGTTCGAAATTGCGCGGCCTGGATGCCCGGATTCGCAAGGAAACGGGACTTTCCGTGAACGTCATTGACGATCCGCTTTTGTGCGTCTGCAAGGGCGCTGCCCGCATTCTCGAGGATCTGGACAAGTATCGTCCCGTGCTGATTTCATCGACCGTGTAAGGTCCGCTTTCGCCGAAGATGAAGCTTTTCCGTTTGCTTGAAAGCATTCTTTCGAAAGGGCACGGGCTCGTGCTCTTTCTCATTTTGCTAGTCGTCGGGTTCGGCATTCGCCATCTCGATAAGGACGGCAAGGAAAGCCTTGTCGCGGGAGCGCTTTCTTCGGTGTATTATCCGGCACAGGTGGTCGTGTCTTCGGTCGATAGGCTTCATTCCCTGTCGTATGAAAATGACAGTCTGAAGCGGGAAAACGCTCTCCTTAAAATGGAGCGGGACAACCTGCGCGAAGGCATCGAGGAGACGAACCGGCTGCGCGAGCTGGTCCACTTTGACAACGTGTGGAAATATTCCATTGTGACGGCGCGGGTCATCGGGCGGAATCCCGGAAGATTTTTGACAACTTTTGTCGTGAACCGCGGAACGGATCACGGCATTGATTTGAATATGCCCGTCTTTACGACGCACGGTCTCGTGGGGCGGATTTCGGCGGTTTCGCGGACGCATTCGAAAGTGCAACTTTTGCCGGACCCGGCGCTGCACGTTTCCGTGATGGTGCAGCGGACGCGCGTCGTCGGTTTTTTGAACGGCGGTTCGGTCAACTATTTGCAGGCGATGGTGCCTTCCTATACCGGAGTTCGCGAGGGCGATACGCTGGTGACGTCCGGTCTTGGAGGAATTTATCCGAAAGGCATTGGCGTGGGCGTGGTGCGGTCGCTGCAAAAGGGCGATGTGGAAGTGGTGACCGACCTGGAGCTTGAACCCTTTCAAAAGTTTATGCGTCTGGAAGAGGTCTTTATTATGCAAAAGGAACCGGACTGGATGATACGGGAGATGATAGGGAATGCTCAAGTTCATTAAACATCTCGCAATTTTTGTCATCGCCCTCGTTTTGCAGACAACGCTCGCCTCGTGGATTTCCATCCGCGGAATCGAGCCCGATTTTGTTTTGATTTTTGTGGTCGTGATGGCGATTTCGCACGGTCCCGTTTCGGGAATGCTCTGGGGATTTTTTGCCGGATTTTCGGAGGATATTTATTCGCCTGTGGAGTGGCTCGGGGCGCAGGCTATTGCCTTTACCTGTGTGGGCTTTGGAGTGGGGCAACTGGAAGAAAAATTTTTGCGTCTGAACCTTGCGACCAAGGTCGCGCTTCTCGGCATAGCCTTTGTGCTGAACGATGTGGTTTACTTCTTCCTTGTAAACGTGGCGCAGGAAAACTGGGGGACGTTCCTTTTGAAGACGACGCTTCCGGAATGTTTTTATACGATGATCTTCGGCATTTTGCTGTTCCATTTGCTGAATCGCCTTGACGGCGAACATCGACATGCTTAACAAGCCGTCGCAAAACGAAAAGTCCAGTCGCCATCTCAAGTCGTTCGTTTTTATGGCGACGGTCGGGCTTATCTTTTTTTGTCTCTCGGGAAGGCTTTTTTATTTGCAGTCCGTCCGCTACGAAGATAATTTGCAGAGCTCCGACGAAAACCGTTTGCGCCGGGTCGTCCTGAAAGCGGAACGCGGTCTTATTTACGACCGGAAAGGAAGGCTTTTGGTGGGGAACCGTCCCTCTTATCAGATTGCGATTTTGCCGGGTGAAATTCGCAAGATGAAGCCCGAGGAGAAGGATTCCCTTTTTAAGCGCTTGATTCGGCTGAAGGACCTGCAAGGGGAAGCGGTCTTTGATTCGGCGGTGGTCGATACGATGTTCCAACGGTGCGGTTGGAAGTCGCACGGGACGCTCCGGATTTTGGAAGACGCCTCGGTGGAGCAGGTGTCCATTGTGGAAGAGCGGTCGTCGGAGTTTCCCGGTGTGACGACCATTGTGGAATCGAGGCGTTCCTATCCGTATGGGACGCTCGCGGCGCACCTTTTGGGCTATACCGGAGAGATTACGAACGAACAGCTTGAAAGACCCGAGTTTGCCGAATATTCCTCGGGGGACCGCATTGGGCAGAAAGGCCTTGAAAAACGGTATGACGATGAGTTTCGCGGGGAAGACGGCGTGAAATACGTCGAAGTGGACGCCTACGGCAGGGAAGTCGGACACATTGAAGGCATGCAGAACATGCCCGCGGTTTCGGGCTACGGGATGGTGACGACAATCGATTTGGATATTCAGAAGGCGGCGGAGGAGGCGCTCCCCGATTCCGTCCGCGGCGCGGTCGTTGCCATTGATCCGCGGAACGGGGAAATTCTCGCCATGGTATCGTCGCCGCGTCTTGACCCGAACATCTTTTCGCTGAAGCGGCGCGAGCGGAACAAAGGCTGGGCCAAGGTGGCGCTGGATTCGACGCGGCCTTTGATGAACCGCGCCATTTCCGGACTTTACCCGCCGGCGTCGCCCTTTAAGCTTGTGACGTCCGGTGCGGGGCTCGAAGCGGGCCTTGTGAACGGCCGGTCGCATTTTCCAAAGGCGTGCACGGGCGGCTACACGTTCGGTGCGCGTTACCAGAAATGCTGGGGCGTGCACGGGAACCTCGACCTGGTGAATGCGCTTCGCCTTTCGTGCGACGTGTATTTTTATCAGCTGGGTCTGATGCTCGGAATTGACAGAATAAACGAGTTCGGCGAACGTTTTGGCTTGGGACACGAGCTGGGTATTGACATCCCCGGGGAAAGGTCCGGTTGGCTGCCGGATTCGGCATCGTTTAACGCCCGCAACAAAAGGAACGGTTGGCGGTGGGCCCGCGGACTGATTTTGAACCTTTCGATTGGGCAGGGACAGTTGGTGACGCCGCTTCAGGAAGCGTCTCTCGCCGGGGCGATTGCAACGGGAAATGGCGTTTTCCGTCCGCACCTGATGAAGGAGATGCGCGATATCGACGGAAACGTCGTCGGAAGATACATTCCCGAAAAAATCTTTGAAGGAAAGATGAACGCGATGACGCATGCGACGCTTCTTGCCGGAATGGATTCCGTGGTGAACCATCCTGGAGGAACCGGTCGCCGGGCCGCGATTCCGGGCATTCGCGTGGGCGGAAAGTCCGGGTCCGCGGAATGGAAAAAAGGCGAAAAGACGCATGCCTGGTTTATTGCGGTGGCTCCCCTCTATGCTCCGGAAATCGCGGTGGCGGTTGTCCAGGAGGCTGCGGGCGGCGGAGGCGCCAAGTCCGCGCCTATCTGCAGAAAGGTGATGGAAGCCTACTTTGATGCGAAAAAGGATTCGTCGGAGGTTTCGAAATGAGAGGTTCCGGCCGCTTTTTGAACAACAAGATGAAGATCGACTGGCTCTTTCTCGCCCTCGTTCTCGTTTTGACTTCGATTGGAATTATGCTCGTCTATTCGGCGACGGCGAATTCGACTGTTCCCTGGTATTCTTCCTACTGGTTCCGTCAGATTGTGTATTTTGGCGTCGGCAGCCTGATTGCCGTTGTGTTTGCCGTCATTCGTATCGATTATTGGCAACGGTTTGCGTTTCCTCTGTATTTTGCGACCATTCTGTTGCTTGCGATTGTCGCGTTCGGGGGCGGTGACGCGGCGAAGGGGGCAGGCCGCTGGCTGAACCTCGGGTTCGTAAGAATTCAGCCGTCGGAATTTGCCAAGATAACCTTTTTGCTTGCCATTTCGAAGTGGCTTTCGATGCACCGGGTGAACATTTTGCAGGCGAAAACCCTTTTTGTTCCCGCGATTATTTTCTTTGTCCCGTTCATTCTGGTCCTAAAACAGCCCGATTTGAGTACGGCGCTCGTGTTTACGGCGGTGACGATTGTGGGGCTTTACTGGGCGGGACTCACGCTCGCCGATCTCTTTTTGCTTTTGAGCCCTTTCGCCTCGGTGATTCTTTCGTATCCGCACATTCCGTATTCCCAGGTTTTGTGGGGGCTTTTGCTGTGCGTCGTGTTCATGGTCCTTCTCTTTCGGAAAATGCCGAAAAAGTTTATCATCGTGATTCTTTCCCTGAACATCATTTGCGGTTATGCGAGCATGATGGCGTGGAACGCCCTCGAAGATCACCAGCGCGACCGCGTGATGACGTTTGTCGATCCGATGCGCGACCCGAAGGGGGACGGATATCAGGTTATCCAGTCCGAGGTCGCGATTGGCAGCGGCGGCATTTTTGGCAAGGGATTTGGCGAAGGAACGCAGACCAATCTCGCATTTTTGCCGGAAGAGCATACGGATTTCATTTTTAGCGTTCTCGGGGAACAGTTCGGGTTTGTGGGCTGCGTGTCCCTGCTCATGCTGTATTTTCTCTTTTTGTGGCGTGCGATGTCCATTTGCAGGCTGCATCTGGACCCGTTTGTGAACCTCGTCGTCGCGGGAGCGAGCACCATTTTTCTTTTTCACATGACGGTGAACATTTCCATGACGCTCGGGCTTATGCCCGTGACCGGGCTTCCGCTTCCGTTCCTTTCTTACGGCGGATCCTTCCTTCTGACGTGCATGATGCTCGTGGGGCTTTTGGTGAACATGCGCTACCAGGGAAGCCAGCTCGAAAGCGATTACGACTGATTTTTGGGCGGAAATCGGGCCCAAAGTCTCTTTTTTTCGAATTGGAGCGTTATCTCCCATGAAAACTTTTTCAAGGAGACATCCATGTCGTTTTGGAACGGAATTTCCAGGGCCTTTTTCGGAAACGGCTGCCTTTCGTGTCACCGGAGCGGCGTGCCGCTTGACCCGTGGCTGTGCGCGGACTGCAAAAGCGAACTTGGCCGCTTGGCGAAAAGTCCCAAAAGGCCTCGGCCCGACGTGCTTTCGCTGTATGCGATGACGCCTCTTACGAAGTCGCTCGTTCATGGGCTCAAATACGGAAATATGCCCGGGCTTGCGGGGTATCTCGTAAACCGTGCGCTGCGGGAAAGCGAAACGCTCGAAACCCTTTGCGGATGGGGAAGGCGCCTTGCCTTTATCCCGGTTCCGCTGCATCCGGCGCGCATGCGCGAAAGGGGCTACAACCAGGCCGAAAGGCTCGCCTTTGCGCTGGCTTCCCGAACGGGAGGCGTTGTCGTGGAGCCTCTTTTCCGCAAAACGTTCCGCACTTCGCAGACGACGCTTTCCCGAACGGGCCGCGCAAACAACGTGGCGGGAGCCTTTGGCTGGAAAAGGCGCTTCCGCTTTCCGGACGGCTGCGTTCCGGTCATTGTGGATGACGTCTTTACGACGGGTGCGACGACCGCGGCGTGCCTCTATGCGCTCGAAAAGGAAAATCTGGACGGAATGGCGAAAATTTGCACGCTCCTTTGCGAAGAAAGCGCAAAGGCGAGGACGGACTTTGTCGCGGACTCCTCGACGGAATGGCTCGTATAAGAGCGGAGGAAGAGGGACTCGAACCCCCAAGCCTTGCGGCGGCGGTTTTCAAGACCGCTGACTTACCAATTAGCCTATTCCTCCAAAACAAAGACCCCAGAAGGTCTCCAGGGTCTTTGTAAGTGGCTCCGACAGGAATTGAACCAGTGACACGAGGATTTTCAGTCCTCTGCTCTACCAACTGAGCTA
>CAVBPX010000011.1:0-48352 GCA_963597395.1 Eggerthellaceae bacterium
GGACCGCTTTGCAACTCTAAGCTCTAAGTTCTCTCGACCAAGCTCTGAACTACGGAATGGATTCTACCTGCCTGTCGGCAGGCAGGTCGGCTCTTTCAGAGCCTCCAGAATGACGGTGAACGGAAAATGCTCCTTTTCGTGTCTTCGGAATGTATATTTACCGGGAACCCTTTTGGAATTTTTGACGATGAAAAAACTTTTGACTGCGTTTCTTTGCCTTGCCGCATTTGCCATGGCGGACGATATGACCGCGACGACCGTAAACGGGAAAATCGTAATTTTGCACGACAACGGCCGCTGGGAATATTACCAGAACAATTCCCGTGTGCGGGACATCCGGACTTCGGCCATCCCCAAGGATATGCAGACGACCATCTCTATCGACTACGAGGACGCGGCGAAGCTCAAACAGGACATGCGGATGAGACTCGAAGCGGACATGGTCGAAGAAGCGGTCGTTCTCGACAGCCTGCGGACGCTCCCCGCGGGCGGCATCGTGCACTTTTGCGTCCCCGAAAACCAGGTGCACAGCGCAACGCCCAGGACTTTTACCTACACCATCTGGGTCGGCAAAAAACAGGTTTACCGGAATGCGGTTTCGGAAGCGGAAGCTTATCCCTCGGAAACGGCCGGCGTAACGTATCTGGTGTCGGTTCCTTTGTTTACAAAGCTTGGCGGTGCGCACTTGAAGGCCCGCGTCGAGGACGGAAACAGCTCCATCGACTTTGACATTCGCTGATGGAAAATTTGCGCTTTGCCGTTGTGGACGTCGAAACGACCGGTGGAAAGCCCGGCGTTTCGCACGTCATCGAAATCGGAATTGCCCTGGTTGACGACTGGAAAATTTCCGGGACGTTCGGGTCGCTTGTCAAAACTTCGGCTGAAATTTCGCCTTTTATCGAAAATCTGACGGGAATCACTCCGAAAAAATTGCAGAACGCTCCGACGTTCAGGGACCTTTCCCAAAAGATTTCCCGAATGCTTGACGGAAGAATTTTTGTGGCGCACAACGTCGCCTCGGATTATGGCGCAATTTCCTCGGAAATGAGACGATGCGGACTTGAATTTTCACCGGAAAGGCTTTGCACGGTCAAGCTTTCACGGCGTGTCTTCCCGGGGCTTTCCAAATACAATCTCCGCGAACTGACCACTTCGCTCGGGCTTCCGGATTTTGAGGCGCATCGGGCATTGAACGATGCCGTTGCCGCGGCGCAAATTCTCTTGCTTGCCCATGAGCGTTTTGGCCCGGAGCCGATTAACGAACTTCTCCGCGGCGGAAAACGCCCTCTCTTTTACCCGAAGGGCTTTGATGAAAAACGGATCTTCGCACTTCCGCGGACTCCCGGAATCGTTTACTTTGCAGGGAAGACCGGAATCCTTTATGCGACATCCGCGCGAAACGCCCGCACCCGCGTCGTGGAACTTCTTTCGAACCGTCGGAAAAATCCGCTGAAGGGCCTTTGGGACGGCGTCGTGGATATTCGCGTCAAGGAGCTCGGGTCGGAAATCTTGGCTAGGCTCTGTCTCGAATCGGAGCTTTCCGTAACGCATTATCCGTGTAACGCATTGCCCTCCAAAAAATCGGACGTCGGTGCGCCTCTCCCCGATATGGCCGTATTTCTCCCCGGGCGTTTTTCGGGTGACCGGGCGGTCGTCATCGTCCGCCGCGGAAAGGTTTTGGGCTACGCCTTTGTCGATGAAAATGAAAGTTACTCGCTGCACGATATTTTGGAGCGCCTCGTCGAATTCCACCAGACGGAAAATCTCGTGCCGATTTTAAGACCGGCCCTTTCCCGAAACGGGGTGCAATTTATAAAAGGAAGATGAAGTCTGTCTATATTTGAATAATTAAGAATAAATTTGAAAAAGATACTTTTTTAAACGCTTAATCAAAAAATAATTGCTATATTTAAATTGTGGGTATGAAAGCAATTTTGATTTTATTGTTCTGCTGTTTGGCGTTTGCTGATAACGGCTCTCTTCCGTCTAAGTTTTCAATTTCGGCGTATGCTGTAAATGATTATTCTGCGTCATTAGGTAAGAACAGTAATCTTCCTCGATCTATTTATCATAAAAATAAATTCATCAGTGCGATGATAAAGAAGATAAACGGCAAATACCCAAAAATTTCTACAAGTGTACTTTACAATCGTGAAAACTCGGCCGCTACTCGTGCTGCTTTTTTGACAGACAAAACAAATTTAACTGAGTTTGTCTTTTTTGCTGGGCATGGTAATCAACAGAAACTTTTTTTCTACGACCAATCACTTGAGCTTGATAATACAAAGATGTTTGGAGAGTTTACTCGTTGGGTGATTTTTGATGCTTGTCTTGTTTTAAATGTCAACAAACGTAATTATATATCAGAGTCGTTTTCTTCAAGTACAATTGATGTAAATCGATTTGTTAGAATATATCAACTGTTTAATGGAGTTCATTCGATTTTAGGAAATTATGGGTTAGGGTGGCAAGGTAATATAAAAAAACATTGGTATAGCTCTGCTCGTTGGCGAACAGAAGATGTTTATGAATACTTTTCAAAATATTTTATTGAAGACGGGGATGCTATTTGGGATGCGTATGTGTCTGCAGTAAAAAAGGTTTATAATAATTTTCATAATAATGCTGCCCTTGGATATTATACAAATATATCTGGTTATGATTCTGCGATTTGGTATTTTTATGGGGTCTATTCAAATGGGGAAATATTGGATATGTCGAATGAAAAATTTTCAAAAACATATAATTCTCCGGTTTTTTTGAACGATTCTCGATTTAAATCAAAAGGGTTAAGGTTAAAACGAATGAAGATAGGAAATCCAAAATATGAATAATTTGAAGAAAATTAAAATTTTTATTTTTTTGATTTGTACTTTAGTCTCTGAAGAAAGTACTTTCGCAAAACCGTTTCTAGCGTTTGAACCACCTGCTGAAGAATTTTTGCATTCGCGGGTTTCGTTGCTTGGACACAGGTTGCATTATCAAAAAACATCACTGACGAAAAATTTTCGAAAAGCTCCGATTGTAAAAGTAGATTCAACAAACAAAACGATTTCTTCGCTTAAATTTATTCTTAATAATAAATTTAATGTATCTGAAAATGGAAAATATTCTATTAGAGTGAAAAGGAAAGAAGGCTTTGAAAAAAGTTTATTTAAAGAAAAACGATTGAACGCTAAAGAAAACATTCCCTTGCTTTTTTTTCCTACATTTGTTGCTTCTCAGTTTGACTTGCTTTCTGTTGATGCTGAATTAATGGTTGATATGGAATCTTTAGAGGAAAGAGAGATTGGATATGTATTTAATTATCAAAGAATATATAATAACCGAGTTGTTAGAAGTCCGTACAATTATTTAACGATTGCTGTGGACACTTTAGGAAAATTGAAATGGGCTGATATTGCAATGGAGGATTTTAAAATAACGAGAGAGTTCATCAAAACAGAAGATTTGCCAGAAGTAGAAACCGCAACTTTGGACTCTGTAATTGAATCGTCTTTCTCGACTTTTTATAAAATGGATTTTACCGATAGTGTTCGTGTTGAAAAGGTAAATATAACAAGTGCTGCTGAAGCTTATTGTGAATTTGAAGAAGATGAAATGCAGATGTTATTTCCTTGTATTTCTTATACTTCTCGCTTGTCTTTGGAAAATGGTGATACTGTTTTGACTGTTATTGATGCTCCACATTCATTGAAAACATGGAGGAAATTTAAAAATGAAAAAACTTCTACAGATACTGTTTTTAATCCTTTGCTCGTGTTCAATCGATAGCGAAGAAAGCGGAGAGAAGCTTTCTTTTCGAATGCTGTCTGTTTGTGACGATTCGGATGAAGAGGATTCTTTTTTGGATAGTACCGTTTTTGTGAAAAATCCGGATGGCTCTGCCGATGCCGAATGGAAAATGTTTTGGCAATGCGGGATGGATTCCTATCTGGTCGCCAAAATGAAAGAGGATTCGCTGTTTATCTATGCGGAATCAAATCAGAAAGAGAAAACCACGTGTATTTGCTTGGCTCATCTTAACGTGACGATTCCGAAAGAGTATTTGGACACAAAAGTTCTTGTATTGAACGAATTGCGTTCGCGACCGATTAAAATTATCTATCGGGAGTGATTTCCCGGTAACGGTTATTCTTTTTTCTTTGCGAAGCGGCGGCCTTTGCCCGGGACGCGCGGCGGGAAATCGAACTGGATTTTGCCGGTCTTTTTGTCGAGCATCAGGTAGGCGTCAAAAAGGCGGTGCGTCTTGGCGGAGCGGAATCCCTGGAGAAGGTCCGTCTTTTCGCCGGCGAGGAGCTTTTTCAGGTCGGCGACGGAAATTTCCTTTCCGAGAATGACCTTGTTCAGATGAAATCCCGTCTTGGCCTTTTCGATGTAGCTTTTGGAAACGTAGGCGGTGAGCGTGTCATAGACGGGGCTCCCGTCGATGGGGGAGGTTCCGAGTTCTTCGCCGAGTTCCGTTTCGCTTGCGTCCTCGCTGTTGTCGAACACGAACTTGATTTTTCCCTTTTCGAGCGTGAGGCCGGCGGAAAATTCCATGCCGCGCTTGGAGCGGAACCCGGTCAGCGGCCCGATCTTTCCTTTGGTGAGAAGTTCGACGATTTCTTCGCCCGACATCTTGCGTCCGCCGAGAATCTTTCGAATCTGGATGCCGTCCTCGGTCTCGTAGCGGGAAACGCTTTCAAAGATCTTTTTGCCTTCGACCGGGCTGAAGTCGGCCTCTTTTCGCGTATCCTCTTCCTTGAAGTTCCGGATATTCGACACCATCTGGGTAGTGAGTTCCTCGATGCCCTTCATAAAGTCCGCGCGGGTTTCCTTTCCCTTTTCGATTTGGGAAAGCTGGTATTCCCATTCGCCGGTGAGTTCCGGGCTTGTGAGGTTCTCGATTTTCATGGCGCGGGCAATGTGGATGAGGCCAAAGGCCTTGCTCGTCGGGAGAAGTTCCTTGCCTTCGCGGATCATGTACTTGTCGGAGATGAGCTTTTCGATGATGGCGGCCCGTGTGGCGGGAGTTCCCATGCCGCGGTCCTTCATGGCGTCGGCGAGTTCGTCGTCCTTGACGAGCTTTCCGGCATTTTCCATCATCGAGAGCAGCGAACTTTCCGTGTAGCGGGGCGGCGGGTTCGTCTTTTCGGCGGAAATTTCCAGTTCCTTGGCCAGGGCCTTGCTGCTTGCGAGCGGAGCGATGTTCGCCTCGTCGTCGGACGATTTGCCATAGACTTCCTTGAACCCGGGCATTTTTAAAATTTTCCCTTCGGTGAGGAACTTTTCGCCCTCGATTTCGGTGATGCGCGTCGTGTTCAGGTATTCGGCGGGCGGGTAGAAGACCGCGATGAACCGCTGGCAAATCATCGTGTAGATTTTCATCTCCGCTTCGGTGAGCGACTTGATTTTGTTGCCGGTAGGAATGATGGCGAAGTGGTCCGAAATCTTGCTGTTGTTGAAAATGCGCGGGTCCTTTTTTACCCAGCCGTTTTCGAGAGCCTTTGCGGCAAACTTCGCCAGGTTCCCTTCCATGGTGGCGAGGGTCTTTTTGACTGTCCCGACGTAATCTTCCGGCAGTGCGCGGCTATCGGTACGCGGGTAGGACGTGAGCTTGTGGCGCTCGTAGAGTGCCTGTGCGATGGAAAGCGTCGTCTTGGCGCTGAATCCGAATCGGTTGTTCGCTTCGCGTTGGAGGGTTGTCAGGTCGTAGAGCGGGCCGCATTTTTGGGTGCTGGGCTTTGTCGTTTCGGTGACGGTGCCCGTTTTCCCTTGACATTTTTTGACAATTTCGTTTGCGGCGGATTCGTCCTGGATGCGGTCCTTGTCCGTCTTTTTTTCGGGGTCGAACCATTTTCCGGAATATTCGGAACTTCCGGCAAGGAAGTTCCCGCGAATTGTCCAGTAGGGTCTTGAAACGAACGCGTTCCGCTCTTCTTCGCGGTTTACAATCATCGCGAGCGTCGGAGTCTGCACACGGCCGCAGGGCGTCAGCTGAAAGCCTCCAAAGCGGCTGTTGTAGGCGGTGAGTCCGCGCGACCCGTTGATTCCCACGAGCCAGTCCGCTTCGGAGCGGGACAGCGCCGCGTCGAGCAGGTTCTGCATTTCTTCGTGGGTCCGCAAATGTTCAAAAGCGTCCCGAATGGAGGCGAGCGTCATGCTCTGCATCCAAAGGCGGAGAAGCTTTTTGTCCTTGAGACCGGTCTTTCCCTTTTCGTATTCCAGAATGTAGTGGAAAATGAGTTCGCCTTCGCGGCCCGCATCGCAGGCGTTAATGATGGTTCCGACGTCCTTTCGGCGGATGAGTTTTCCGAGCGCGGTAAGCTGGGACCTTGAAGTCGGAATGGCCTTGAGCGCAAACGTCTTGGGGAGAATGGGAAGGGTTTCCATCGTCCAGTTCTTGTAGGCGTCGCTTATCTCTTTCGGGTCGCAAAGCGTGACCAGGTGACCGAGCGCCCAGGAGACGATGTATTCGCCGTTTTCGTAATGGCTTTTTTCCTTTTTGAACTTTCCGCCCGAAGTGATGGCGCGGACGAGGTCGGCCGCAACGCTTGGCTTTTCGGCAATGACGAGGGTTAATTTATTCGTAGCGGATTCTGTCTTTTTGACCATTTGGACTAACCTTTCCATTTAAAGTGTCCGGCAACGCCGAATAGAACTGCAAAGACGGTAAAGGGCGCATGGACGATTTCTACGGGGAGAAACCATTTGAAGAGGGACCTTTGCCGAAAGATGCGAAGCCCGCGGAGCTCGACGAACGTGTCGCCGACGAGCTTGACGAAAAATCCGAAAACCGTCGCGAGGAGGATTTTCGAACTGAAAAACGAGAGGACGTAGCCGAGCGAGAGCATGCAGAAAAAGAGAAAAATCACGACGAGAAGCGAGACCGTCTTTTTGGCGTAGTAGGTCGTCTTGGAGGCCCAGCGTTTGCGCTGTTCCCAAAGTTCGGGGAGCGTTTCCTTGCCGCGGGTGGTGACGAACGCGTCGGGATCGACCGAGTAGCGGGCTTTCCAGGGAGCCTCGCGGACGAGCTTTTGAAGGAGCAGGTCGTCGTCGCCGCTCTGTATTTTGGAAACGCCTTCAAAACCGTGCACGCTTTCGAAAAAGCTCCGGCGGTAGGCGAGGTTGTTGCCTGTGCTGGTGATGGGCATTCCCATGGCGAGCGCTCCCGTCCCGGCGATGCGGTAGGCCATGGTTTCGACCGCCTGCATGTTCAAAAGCCAGTTTTTGCGGTCGGCGGGAAGCTCTATGTAGGAATGCCCGGCGACAAAGTCGATGCCCGGTTCGAACTCGCGGACCATGGAGCGGATCCACGTCGGAAGGACCACGCAATCGGCATCGGTGAGAAGCAGAATTTCGCCGGAAGAGGCTTCTACGAGCTTTGCAATGGCGTTCTTTTTGGCGCTTTCGCCGGGAGAAAGTTCGGAAATCGTCAAAACGTGAATGCGGTCCGGAAAGCGTTCCGCGTATTCGGCAAGTATCTGCGGGGTTCGGTCCGTGGAGCGGTCGTCCGCAATCCAGATGTCCCAGCGACCCTTGTAGCGCTGCGTCATCAGCGAATCGAGCGTCCGGCGGATGCCTTCCTCCTCGTTTCTCGCCGATACGAGAATGCTCACCGACGGAAGCGGGCTCCGGATGGAATTTCCGAGGCGGACCTTTCCCAGGGCACGGAACAGGCGAACCTCGAACGCGGCGTAGAAAACGGCCGTGGCGACGAGAAGCGCGATAAAGACATATTCCGTAATGGCGAAAAACATTTTTTTCAAATGTAGTTCAAGAAGGTTTTGAAAAGGCCGGCCCGCTTTCAAAAAGAGGCCCCATTCGGAGCGTAAAATTTTTGGTCCGATTGTTCCCGGTTTTAGGGTTGCGGGACTTTTTGTTCCAAAAATGCGCCGGA
Organism: Eggerthellaceae bacterium; assembly: GCA_963597395.1. Lineage (GTDB taxonomy): Bacteria > Fibrobacterota > Fibrobacteria > Fibrobacterales > Fibrobacteraceae > Hallerella. Next base: position 7,883 of record CAVBPX010000011.1, read on the forward strand.
AAAGTTTGCTTTTTTCTTGCGGACGGGGAAAACTTTTGGGTATTTTTGAAGGAAAAAAGGAGTCAAATATGACAAGGTATGTCAAAATTGCCTTTGCTTCGGCCGCGACGGTCGCCAGTTTTTCGCTTTTTGCCTGTGGAGGCGATTCGTCGAGCGGCGCCTCCACGGAAGCCGAGGAAACGGTCGGCGTCTGCGGAATCTATACGGCTTATGCGGACGGCCTCGGGAATACGCACTGCCTGGACGCTTCGACGGGCGCCGTCGTCTATTCGGTGCTTGCGGACGGTTCGATTGTGTATGCGACGTCCGGGGCGACTAGCTCCTCGACGGTCGTGGTGGACCCGACGGACCCGAGCGATACGACGGCGATACTTCCGAATTCTTCTTCGGGGACGGAAACGGTCTCGGTGTGCGGGGAAACCTCTTCGCCGACGTCCGTCGTGGGGAACTTCTACTTTTACAGCGACGCGCTCGGCTCCTATTATTATGACGCTACGGATCCGACATGCACCAAAAACTATCTGAATGCGGTTCCTTCCTCGAGTTCCGCGGCTTCTTCGAGCTCCGCGGTTTTGAATCCGGAATCCAGCGCGGGATATACCATCAGTTCTTCGACGGTAATTTCGAACGGCAATTCTCCGACCCTTTCGTTTAACGGGGAAAGCCTTGTAATTGAAAACGACAACAACTGCATCGATACGTCGGGAACGGTTGTGCGTATCAGCTGCGCGGGCGAATACAATCTGCAGGGAACGACGTCGAACTACGAGATTCTCGTCTCCGCGGACACTTCCGCCAAGGTGTACCTCTACCTGAACAACCTTGCGCTTACAAGTCCGAATGACGCGGCCATTTACGTACAAAGTGCGGACAAGGTCTTTTTGATGCTCACGGACGGTTCGACGAACTCCCTCACGGACGGTTCGACGAGAACAATCGTGTGGAACTATACGACGGCCGAGGGCGAAGCCAAGTCCGATACGACGGGCGGCGTCGTCTATTCCAAAAAGGATTTGACCATCAAGGGTGCGGGAAGTCTCACGGTGACAAGCGCCTGTGCGGATACGAGCGTTTGCGGAAACGGCATTCACACGACCAAGGATTTGAAGGTGAAGGGAAATCCGACGATTACGGTTTCGGCCAAGAAGAACGCGCTCAAGGGCAAGCGTTCCGTTGAAGTCGAAGGAGGCGAAATTTCGCTCACAAGCGCTTACGGCGACGGCATCAAGTCCGACGAGGACGATGCGGAAAAGCTCGCTGACGGCAAGGGCTTTGTGAAGGTTCTCGGCGGAACCTTTGTCATCAATGCCGCAAACGACGGCATTCAGGCTTCGAACTATGTGCTGGTGGCCGACAGTGTAAGCACCCCGAGCTTTACCATTACGACGGGCACGGGAACGGCAAATACGTCCTCTTCGGAAGGCGGACAGGGCGGCGGTGGCCACGGCGGAATGGGCAACATGGGCGGCTGGGGCTGGTCTTCTTCTTCGTCTTCGGATGACGGCGAAAGCGTCAAGGGCATCAAGGCTGATTCCCTCGTGAACATCCTCGCCGGAAACTTTATCATCAAGGCGGAAGGCGATGCGGTCCATTCGAATCACGTGGTGAAGATTGACGGCGGCACGCTCAGCGTCTCGGGAAGGAACGGCATCCACGCGGACGATTCCGTCATCGTGAACAACGGAACATTCCTGGTGACGTATTGCTACGAAGGCTTTGAAGGAAAATACATTGTTCTGAACGGCGGCTACACGAGCGTCTATGCGACGGATGACGGCTGGAACGCCTCTTCCGGAAATCAGCAGGAAGGAACCTTGTATGTAAACGGCGGAACGCACATCGTCTATGCCGGCGGAGACGGGCTCGATTCGAACGGGGACTTCTATATGGCCGGCGGATTCGTCTTTGTGCAACAGTCGGGAAGCGGCGGAAACGGCATTCTCGATATCGGCGATAACGGCTATACGCTTTCTTATACGGGCGGAATTCTCGTGGGTGTCGGAACGGCCGATATGGGCATCGGAAGCCAGATTTCGGGAAGCTATTCGGGTTACGTGACCCTCGGGGCTTCGGCCGGTGCGCTCGTTTCGGTCGCGGATGCAAGCGGAAACGTGGTCGCGGCGTTCAATATTTCGTCCAAGTCTTCGGCGGCTGCGGGCCTCTTCATGGTCCCGAACTCTTCCAGCTACTCGTTCTACGTGGGCGGCACGTTCAGCGGCTCCATGACGTCGGACCCGGGCGCAACCGGCATCTCGTATGCGGCGAGTGGCACGGTGAGCGGCGGAACGCAAAAGTCGGGATCTTCTTCCGGCGGCCGGTTCTAGAAACTACTCGTTTTCCCTGTCTTCTTTTTCCCTTTCGATTTCGGAAGGGAAAATTTTAAAATATTCGCGTTTTTTATCTTCGAAGAGCTGCAGCATGCGCTCCTGTTCAAATTGCTCCCGGTCGATATTCTGCATGTAAAATTCGTTTGTGCGAAATTCGTGCTTGGTGAGCAGCTCCTTGATTTCTTCGGAAAGATCGACTTCGTCCCACAAAATGAACATGGTTCCGATGGCGCCTTCGCCAAAGATGTTCACGTCAAAGCGGATGGAGTTTGCCTTTGTCGTATCGACATTCGAAATGCGCGCCGCCTTTTGGGGCCGAAAGATAACGGGATCGTTTTCGGCAAGGAGGGCCGTGGCGCCGATGCCTATGGCAAAAATCAGGGGCTTGAAATTCATGGGGCGAGCGGAAGCCAGGGCTTGATTTCGGTGGAGGTTTCGTCGAGCATTCCCGCCCGCGCGCGTCGGATGGCGGCCGCGGCAATCATTGCGCCGTTGTCCGTGCTGTTGTAGAGCGTCGGAAACGCGAGGCGGATTCCGTGCGACGCGCAATACTTTCCGAGGCGTTCCCGGAGAAGTCCGTTGGCCGAAACGCCGCCTCCGACGATGAGAGTCTTCATGCCGGTGCGCTTTAGGGCCCAGACGGTCTTTGAAACGAGAATGTCGATGATGGCGTCTTCGATGGAAGCCGCAATGTCCTCCAGGTTCTGTTCAATGAATTCGGGCGTATTGGCTTCGACGTAGCGCCGAACGGCCGTTTTGAGCCCGCTGAACGAAAATTCCCCGTTGTCTTCGCCCTTGAGGGCCCGCGGAAAAACGTGGAACTTGCGGTTTTTCCCCTTGGCGAGTTTTCCGATGGCGGCGCCCGCCGGGTATTTGAGCCCGATGAGAATTCCGCTTTTGTCAAAGGCTTCGCCCGCCGCGTCGTCGCGCGTCCTTCCGAGAAGCGTATAGCGGAATCCCGGTTCTTCGAGAACGAGTTCCGTGTGGCCGCCGGAGACGGTGAGCGTCAGATAGGGAGGTTCGAGGTCCGGTTCCGTGAGCCATGCCGCGGAGAGGTGGCCTTCCAGATGATTGATGCCGTAGGCCGGAATGTTCAGGTCCCGCGCAAGGCCGCGTGCAAAGCTCGCTCCGACGAGAAGCGGCCCCATGAGGCCCGGTCCGCGGGTAAACGCGATGGCGTCTATGTCTTTCAGGGAAATTTTGGCTTCGCGGATGGCCTCGTCGCAGATGGTCGTAATTTTTTCGAGATGGGCGCGCGCGGCCACTTCGGGCACGACGCCCCCGTAGAGCGCGTGCTCCCGGATTTGGCTGTAGAGCGGATTGGAAAGCACTTCGAGCGGGTCATCCCGCAAAATGGCGCAAGCCGTTTCGTCGCAGCTCGATTCGATGCCAAGCCAGATCATTTTGATTCCTCCGGAGCTTTCCGCATAGCGCTCGTGTCCGCGGAAGCGGTGTCCGCGCTTTTTACTTCCGGTTCCTTTTTCTTCAGGTAAAACTTTTCGGGGCGCACCTGGAAGCTTTTGATTTCGTTGTAGATTCGGACGGTCGGTTCGAGGCTGTCGACATCCTCGATGGCGAACCGGTTAAATTCGATAAGAAGCAGGATGGAGTCCCGCTTCATTTCGGAAAGGACGCCTTTTCCGCCGGAAACTTCGACGGTCGCGACGGACGGTTCGAGCGTGTATTCCGCGCGGTCATAGACGCCGATAAGCCGGACCGGGACGTTGTTAAAGGACTTGCGGTCAAGAGGCTCTACCGTGACGGAAACCTTTGCGAGACTGTCGCTCGGATAGACGTAGGGCGGGAGCTTCGAAAAGTCGAGCGGAACGGAAAAGTTCCGGTTGGAATCCAGATCCTGCCCGGAAACATTCTGGGTCGGAATTTCGAAAATACGGGTGAGCGCTTCGCGGGCTCCGGCGACGGAAATCGTATCCGGTTCCGGGTGCGGCGTCCCGACAATCGTGTAGCCGTCCTTGGCGCGGAAAGAGCCCTTGAGGTGCACGGGGACGGAGCGCGAAATCCGCGTGTCTATCTCGATTTCGAGCGCGGCAATCTGGTTTGCGCTTTCGTAGTGCACGGCGGGGAAGTCCGGAGCTACAAAGTTCTCTTCGGAAAGGATAATGCGGTCGAGTCCGAGTTCCGCATCGTTCAAATCGACAACGATTTTTGCCGCGGATTCCTTGGCGTTTTTGAGCCGGATAAGGTCAATCGCCTTTCCGCGCACCGTAACCGTAATATGCGAAGCGGGCCTCGATGCAATGGCGAGCGTTTCCGGGAGCCGCGTAAAGACGAGCGGAACCCGCAGGTCTATTTCCGTGACGCGGGCCGAAACGACATAAAACCAAATGGCAATGCCAAAAATACAGGCGACGATTTTTAATCCGATGTTCCTCATCTCTCTTTCAAAAATAGTTATAAAAAGTTATATTCGTTTGCGTGTTAAACCAGATTCGTTATCTAATTTCAGAGGCCTTTCGCGGATGGAAGGAACATCGCACGGTCGTGTTTCCCTCTCTGGTGACCATTTTTCTCTGTTCCGTTCTCCTCGGGCTTTCGGGCGCGTTTTTGCTCGGGTCCTACAGGCTCTCCGGCATCGAGGGAAATCTTTACCGCATCGAGGTCTTTTTAAAGGACTCCATCCCGGAAAGTGCCGTTTCGGAAATTCGCGAAGAACTTCTGTCCTACAAGGAATTCGACTCCGTCCTGTATCGCAGCGCGGACCTTGCCGTCGAGGATTTCAAGGCCCGGTTTTCGGACGAGATGCTCGAACTCGTTGACGGAAATCCTCTCCCCGCATCGTTTAGGCTTGTGGTCGCCGAGCGTTACCGCGAACCCGCCGTTTTGCACGGGCTCGTTCTTGCCCTTGAAAAAAATCCGGCGTTCGACGCGGTGGAATCCCCGACCGCATTCGTCGATAGAATTTCCGAGTGGAAGTTTTCGCTCGTCTTTTGGCCCATCGCGACGACCGTTCTCATTTTTGCGACCCTCTTTCTCATCATCGGAAATTCAGTCAGGCTTTCACTTTTTTCGAGAAAGCTTTTGGTCGAAAACCTGAAGTATGCGGGCGGTTCCGCTTTCTTCATCGAGTTTCCGTTTTTGCTCGAAGGCGTTATGCAGGGCGTTTTTGCGAGCGGACTTTCCGCGCTTCTCCTCGCCTTTGCCGAAAGGTCCCTGGTACGGGAAGTTCCCGTCCTCGAATATTATCTCTCCGGGTATCGGGCGCTTCTTTTGCTTGTCGTCATCGCGGTGACGCTCGTGTCGGTGTATTCGAGTTACCGGAGCGTTCGGGAATTTTTACGGCATGACGCATCAGAAGGCTAGGACGGCAAGGCTCCCCATGGCGTTTCACCGTTCCCTTCTTTTTTTCCTCGCGATCCTCCTCGCCTTTGGAACGTCCCTTGCCAAAAAGAAGACGACATCGGGCGAACTTTCAAAACAGCGCACCGAGCTGCGGCATCTCGAAGCGAACCTCGCCAAGCAGCGGCGTCGGGTCGCCCTTCTCGAATCCGAAGAAAAGGGCGTGCTGAACACAATAGCCGTTCTCGATGCGAACCTGAACCGCACCAAGGAATACGTGGCGCTGCTCTCCCGAAACGAAACGACCGTCAAAGGTTCTCTCAAGGAAATAAACCGTGAACTGGATTCGCTCGATAGGGAAATTTCAAGGCGCTCCCGGGCCATGAAAAATCGCATCCGGGAACTTTACATCCACGGCGAAACGGGCGTCTTTCAGGCAGTCTATGCGGAACTTCGCGGCGAAGCTTCGCCCGAGCGTCAAATCTACTATGTCGATAGGCTTCTTGCGCGGGACCGCGAGCAGATGGAAAAAATGTCCTGGCTTTTGCGGGAACGCGCACTGAAAAAGCGCGAAGCTTCGAACCGGCTCTCGGAACTTCACAGCCTGCAGAAAAAAAAGACGGAGGAGGAGGCCGGTCTCAAATCGCAGATAGAGACTCAAGGAACCGTCCTCGCGACGGTTCAAAAAAGCAAGAGCTTGCAACAAAAGGCTCTCCGTGAAATTGAACGGAACCAGAAGGCCATGCTCTCGCTCATCCGGCAGCTCGAAAAAAAGCGCGAACGTGAACTCGCCGAGGCGAAAAAGGCAAAGCAAAGGAAAAAGTCCGGAAAGGGAAAAAAGCCGAAGCCCGTCCTGCCCGTAAAGCCCATAGGCCCCAAGTGCATGCCGCTAAACGGAACCGTCATCAGCGAATACGGAATGCACGAACATCCGGTGCTCCACATCATGACCCGCAACCTGGGCGTCGAAATCCGCGGCAAGAAGGGCGACCGCATCAAGGCCGCCGCCGCGGGGACCGTTGCCATGGTCACCGAAATCGACGGCCGCGGACCGTCCGTCATCATCGAACACGAGGGTGGCGTCTATTCCGTCTATGGCCACATGAGCGAGATCCGCGTCAGGGAAGGCGAACGGGTTAAAAATTGTCAGGATATTGGAACCGTGGGCGATATAGCATCCCTAAATGGAATTAAATTGTATTTCCAATTGAGCGAAGGAACCGATACGGTCGATCCGCTGCAATGGTTGAAAAAGAAATGAAGACGTTTATTTTAGGTGGTCCTGACTCCCAGCAGGTCGCGCGCACGCGGCTTGTCAGTGCGCTTGTCGAAAACAGGTTTCCACAGGCGGTCTTGATTGAAGGCGCGCGGGGAATCGGAAAAAAGGCTTTGGCCATTTCGCTTATGCAGACGCTCTCTTGTACGGATGGCGAAGCTTCTCCGTGCGGAAAGTGCATGGGATGCAAAATGGCCATGAACCCGGGGAACGTCGCTGCCTGGGTGGTTCCGCTCGAAACCGCCGAGGCAAATGCAAAGTCCGCATCCGAGGTCTCGGGAACGTCCCGTGCAAAAACCGTCGAGGAATACAAGGCGGAATACGTGGCGCGCATTCTCGAAAATCCTTATTCCGTAAACATCTTTTCCGGAATTTCGCAAATTTCCGTCGATCAGATTCGGAGCATGACTTCCCAGTTTTCAAAGGCGAGCGAAACCGTCCGCGTGGTCATTATCGCCGAAGCCGACCGGATGAACGATGCCGCCGCAAACGCGCTTTTAAAGACCCTCGAAGAAGTTCCCACCAACACGTATTTCATTCTCACGTCGTCAAACGGCGGACGTCTTTTGCAGACGATTCGGAGCCGTTGCCTTACGCTGCGCCTCCCATCCCTTTCCGACGGGGAAGTCTCCGAAATCTCCTCGCGGGTCTTTCACGAAAAGCTCTCGCCGGATGCGCTCGGAATGTCTCTCGGTTCGCCGGGCGTCGCCTCCCTCTACAACGAGAACATTGCGGAAAACGAAACGCTCGCCTTTGACTTTTTGAGGGACAGCGTCGAAGGCAATTACTCGGATCTTTTCTTTGAACTCGACGGTGCGTTTCCCAAGGGATCCGTCGCGGTCGATAGCGCCGTCATGATGCTCGACATCGTCGCGTTCCTCGTCGCGGACGCCATCCGCATTGCGGGCGATAGGCCCGTTCGCCTGCCGGACATGCGCGAAAATCTCGCCACACTAAACCTCGGACGCTTTGGCGCGGAGGCTCTCGAAAAGGCGATTCTCGAAATTTCAAAGGCCTCGGAAAAAATCGCGTCCCGAAAAAATTCGGTCATCGTCGCGCTCGAAACCCTTTCCATCGGGCTGCTTGAAGGCTTTAAGAAATGAACGCGGAACTTCTCGCCACATCCATTGCGTATCGGCTGAACGTTCCGCATCTGCTCGCCCGAATCCTCGTTGCGAAGGGAGCCTCTTCCGTCGCCGAGGCCTACGGAAAAATTCACAGCATCTCGTCGCACGTACTGAATCCGCTTTCGTCCGAAAAGCCGATGCGCGGCATGCCGGAAGCGCTCGAATGGATTGAAAGGGCAAAGGCTTCCGGCGAAAAGCTTTGCATTTTTGGCGACTACGACATGGACGGTCTCACGGGAACGGCCCTTCTCAAACGCGGACTTTCCGAAATAGGAATTGACGCTGCCTGGAAGCTTCCCTGCAGGCTGGGATCCGGGTCGGGTTACGGACTTTCGTGCGAGGTCGTCTCGCAAATGCTCGACGAGGGCGTCCGCTATCTTTTGACCGTCGATACGGGCATTACCGCCAATGCGGAAATTGAATTTGCCAAGTCAAAAGGCATGCGTGTAATGGTTATCGACCATCACGAACCTTCCGGCGACGGTCTTCCTCCGTGTGACGTTCTGCTCGATCCGTGCCAGGACGGCTGCCTTTATCCGAACAAGTCGCTTTGCGGCGTGGGCGTTTCGTACAAATTCATCTCCGAACTTTTCAAAAGGGAACATCTGGGCTCCGCCGAAAAATATCTGGATCTCGTCGCGCTGGGAACCTTGGCGGATCTCGTCGAAATGACGCCGGAAAACCGCTACATGACGCGGCGCGGCCTTTCGATGCTCCTCGAAAGTCGCTGGCCCGGCGTCCGGGAACTTTGCCGTCGCCAACTGGAAAACGTCCCCTACGTCGGCGGACAGGACGTTCTTTTTCGCATCGCTCCGCTGATGAACGCTCCCGGCCGAATGGACAAGCCCGACGCCGCCCTCGACATTCTCCTTTGCGACCGCGCAAGCGACGCCCCCGCGCTCCTCGGGCGGCTCTTCAAGTATAACGACCTGCGCAAAAAGACGGAAGCGGACATTTCGAAGTCCGCCATCGAACTTGTCCGCGAACGCTACGGAACGGAAATCCCGCGGGTCCTCGTCGTCGAAGGAAAGTCCTGGCACCCGGGCGTCATCGGAATCGTCTCGGCCAAAATCGCACAAACCTTCAACCGTCCCGCCGCCGTGCTTTCGCTTGAAAACGGCATAGCGCAGGCTTCGGCCCGGGCCGTTCCCGGGTTCAACTGGCACAAGGCCCTCTTCGAGGTCCGTGACCTTTTTCTTCGCTGGGGCGGGCATGCAAACGCGGCCGGTTTCAGCATCCGCGAAGAAGACATTCCGGAACTGCGGACCCGTCTGCAGGAACTCGCCCGCGAACAGAACTTCGAAGGTGCTTCCGAGGCAAGGGAAGATTTCCCGGAAGCGGTTCCCGCCGCGCTCAACGAAATCACCCCGGACTTTATGAAGGCTCTCCAAAACCTGGAACCTTTCGGCGGCAAAAATCCCTACCCGCTCCTTTATGCGGAAAACGTCCAGGTAAACGGCATGCGCGAACTTCGCGGCGGACACCTGCAGCTAAAGCTCTCCCAGGCGGGAAGTCCCCAGTTTGCCGCAATCGCCTTTGGAATGGCGGATGTTAAAAACAAAATCGAAAAGGCCCACAAGGTCATTTCCCTTTTCTTCGAGCCCGTGTGGAACGTCTATAACGGAAAGCGGAACATCCAGATACTAGTCAAGGCGTTCGGAAAGTTCTAGCGAAAATTCGAAAGCGGCTACTTTTTGCTCGGCTGCCGCAAAATCTCGATCAGCTTTTCCTTGCACTTGTCAATCAGCACAAACGCTTCGAACATGCGGGCCTGGCGCCACTTCTTTTCGTATTGCTCTTCCCAGTCGATTGCGACTTCTTCCGGATTTTCCTTCTGCTTTTCGTTCCGGTACCAGACTTCCTTGTTGATTTCCTTGATGAGGTCCGCCATTTCCGCGGCGGGTTGGAGCGAACCGCGTACAAGCAGATAGGCGCGCAGGTTGTCGAGCAGAACGTCGTCGCTTGGGTTTGCGCTGTCATCCTTTGAAATGGCCCAAACGCGGTTCTTGTGCCGCTCCGCAAAATCGAGCAGGCGCTGTTCCACCTTGGAAAGTTCGCCCTTGGCGTATTTGGCTTCGACCGCTTCGCGCGGGTAGTAGATGGAGTCCGGATAGTATTCGATCATAGGATTATCGCTGTTCCAAGGAGTGCCCGGGGCGGGATTTGAACCCGCACGGCCTTGTGGCCAAGGGATTTTAAGTCCCCAGTGTCTACCATTCCACCACCCGGGCAGGTGAGACGTTTCAAATATACAAAAAAGCGATGCGGGAACTCGATGGAAAACAGAAAACGGTTGCTATTCGACCTTCATCTGGGAAAATTATTGAAAACTTTGGACCTTGTCTGTAATATAATTTGTGCTTTTGGAGTGAGCTCGATAATGATACGACTTTGTACGCTGTTGAGGTTTGTTTTTTACTTCAGCCACTTCGACTACGATAAAAGAAAAAAATGAGCGGCATCGGATTCGATGTGTACAAAACTATTCGGATGAAAAATAGGAGTTGCTATGAATTTGAAATGTCTAGGATTTGTTGTCTCGTTGGCGGTGGTTACAGCCGTTCGGCGAGTGCGCGGCCCTGGGCAATGCGTGCGGACATTCCGATTCCGCCGATGCCGTTTCCGCCCATGAGGATTCCCGGGTAGGCCTTTTCCATTTCCGCAAAGGCTTTTTCCCGGCCGGGCGTCTTGAGGTCGTATTGGGGAATTGCTTCCTCGTGACGCGAAATTTCAAAAAGGTCCGGGTTGAAGTTCGGAATGTGCAAAATTTCCTTCACGTCCTTTCCGACCATTTTTTTCAGCTCGTCGTCCTGCATGTCGATGAATTCCGGATGGCGAAGCCCGCCCACAAAAACGGCGAGAAGCGCGCCGCCCTTCGGTGCGCGATTTTCAAAGAGCGAGGACATGTAGAGAATTCCCAGAATGTTCCGCTTTTCCCTGGACGGCATCAAAGCTCCGAAACCGTCAAGGCTCGTGCCTTCCCACTTGTTGAATCCGATGGCGAGTTCCGCCACTTTCGCGTAAAGGACCTTGTTCGCATCCGGGAACTTTTCTTCCGCAAAGGGGAGCGTCTCAAAAACGTGGCTTGCGCCTGCCGCATAGATAACGTTATCGAACAAGCCGCAGTCCTTTTCGCCGCAAGCGATGCGGTAGCTTCCGTTTTCGGGCGTTACGACGGGGACGCTTCCGGTGACAAAGCGTTCCTTTCCGATGGCCTCTTCAAGATGCCTGGCGAGAACTTCCAGTCCGCCCGTGACGGAGAACGTCTTTTTGGTTGCCTTTTTGTCGCGCTCGGACTTTGGAATTTTCCCCTTGGCGATGGCGCCGCGGATAAAGCTTCCGTAATTGTGCTCCAAATTGTAGAGCTTCGGAAGCGCATACTTGGGAATCATTCTGTCGGGATCCCCGGCATAGACTCCGGACACAAAGGGATCGACGGCGTAGTCGAGAAAGGATTTTCCCATGCGGCGGCAAACGAGCGAGGAAAGCGTCTCTTCGGGATTTTCTCCGCGCTTCCGGAACGGCTCGAGAAGAATGCCGAACTTGTCCTTCAGGGAAAAGAGCGGGGTAAAAAGCCCTCCGACAGGCCCCGACGGCAGCGGATGCAGCCCGTTGTGCTTCAGAATAAAGCGGTTCCCGGCAAGGCTCGGTGCCTCTTCGAGAAGGTTCCGAATGTTCAGATCTTCAAAAAGTTCGACGACTTCGGGAAGGCTCACAACGCTTGTACTCGGGCCCGTTTCAAACGTAAAGCCGTTCTTTTGAACGGTCCGGATGACTCCGCCAATGTGACTGTTCTTGTCAAAAACGGTGACTTCGTGCCCGTTCTTCTTGGCGTAAAACGCCGCGGAAAGTCCGGTGATGCCGGCTCCGATAATCGCAACTTTTTTCATATGCGTAAAGATAGAAAATTTCCGGATGCGAAATGAACCCGATTTAATCCGGTCCGCATTCTCGCAAAGTTCGGCATAAAGAAACTATTTCTGTTTCTGTAAGTATATTTAAAACGGTAACGAATCGTCGAGGTGAAAATGCTCCGTAAAATTCTCCCCGCCCTGCTTTTGTGGCTTTGCTTTGCTCAAAGCCTTCCCGCCCTTACGGAGTGCGAAACGTTTCTAAAGAACAATGCGGAGTTTGTGGAAAATGCGGCAACGGCCTCCTGCATGGACAGCACCAGGCTGTTCTTTATGCAACGCTATGCGCCTATCGATGTTCACATGGCGAAAATTCAGGAAGGAATGCTGGATTCGCATATCGTGTTTCAATGCAAAGTGAAAAATTGCAAAAATGAAGGCGAAACATGGGAAAAGTACAAACAAGGATATGATGACACGGACTGTCCTCATAAGCTTGCACAGGCCGATTCCGCAAGCTGGTTTTCTTCTTTTAAAAAATTCATTTGCCAAATTGAAAATTTAACGGAAGAAAAGTTTGATTCGCTTTATTCGAAGAACGATTATCTCTGTAATTTATATGTAAATAAGTTCTCCCGTCTTTTTACAAGGCCTCTTTGGAATGGAAGAGCCCTTGTTTCCGTAAAGAACGATTCCGAATTATATGTGCAGGGACGCAGTTTTTATTCCGGAGCCTATTTGAGCAATTTCAGGACGGGCGAACAACGGAGAATTTTTGATTTTTTCCACAAGTTGGATGCGGAAATAGAAGCGCATCTTGTGTTTGAAATCGTGGAGAGTTCGGATACGGTCTACCGGGTAAGATATTTCGGCGGGGACGAGGTCTTTTACAATGGAAAGGATTCTGCCGCAGTTTTTATTAAGGATACTTCCGGAGTATATTCTTTTATTCGTTATGATTCTAATGGGGATTCCGTGCTGCATTCCAACACACCCGAATGGGCAAAGCATCCGGAAGCATATCGAATGGATGAATTTACGGCGCATCGCTATATGTTGAAAACGCCGCGTTACCGCATTCCGTATTATGGAACGGATACGACCGTAGTCCGTATTCCGCTTTTTCGGAAAACATTCCCGTTTGACCGAATCGGCTGCTCGCTTTTTTGAACGGGGGCGCTTTTAGGCGCTTCCGTTGTCCCCGGACAACGAACTTTTGTTTACAAGGAACCGTTTTTCCCAAAAGAAATCTTTATTGGGGCGAGATGCGATTGGGAGAGTCGATGAAATATCTTTTTTTGCTCGCGCTGACGCTTGCCGCCGTTTTCACGGAACGTGCCTTTGCAGCTTCCGTTGCCGTTCACGATCCGTCCGTGGTCCTTGTTTATAAGGATGCAAACGGAAATTCCTACCCCGAACAGGACGCTTCAAAGTCCCGCACCAAGTATTATTACATTTTCGGGACGCAGGGAGGCGCAGCCTACTCGAAGGATCTTCTCAACTGGACGGCTTTTGAACCGACCTATCTTGCGGACGGCGCGCTTTCCACGGACTTTTCGAAAATCATTGCGGAAGGGGCGACGTGGGCCAAGCATTCCACGTCCGACGACGCCAAGGGAAACTACTGGGCGCCCGACATCATCTGGAACAAATCGCTCAAAAAATGGTGCATTTACTATTCGGAAAACGGCGACTATTGGCTTTCTTCCGTCGGGCTTCTCGTCTCCGACAAAATCGAGGGCCCGTATGAATTTGCGGGGACGGTCGTCTTTGGCGGCATGGACAATACGACAAGCGGCGCCGGGAACGCCGACTACAAAAAGGTCACCGGCGAAAGCTCCGTCCCTGTTCGCTACTTTACAAGCAATAGCGGCACGAACACCGGAAAATGGACGGGCGATTACGGCGTAAGCTGCATCGATCCGAACGTCTTTTACGATCAGGACGGAAACCTCTGGCTTGTTTACGGCTCCTGGTCGGGCGGCATCTTTATGCTTAGGCTCGACCCCAAAACGGGCCTTCGTGATTACACACAAAGTTACGGCAAAAACGGCGACGCGGAATGGTCCGGAACATCTCTACTTTCCGACCCGTATATGGGCATTCACATTGCGGGCGGGCACTATGTGAGCGGCGAAGGTCCCTACATCGAATATATTCAGGATGTGGACGGCAAGGGCTATTATTACCTCTTTATCAGCTACGGTTTTTATTCGCCGGACGGCGGCTACAGCATGCGCGTCTTCCGCTCCGAAAATCCGACCGGCCCCTATACGGACGTCGCCGGAAACTCCGCCGTCTTTTCGAAGTACATCTACAACTACGGAACAAACACGACCTACGGATTTCCGATCATTCAAAATTACAGATGGGACTTTTGGGACGCGGACCACGGCGAAGTCGCAAACGGGCACAATTCCGTGCTAACCGATGACGACGGCAGGCGTTATCTGGTCTATCATCGGAAGTTTACGAACGGAACGGCCTGGCACAACGTCGAAACGCACGAGCTCGTAGTGGCGAAGAACGGCTGGATTCTCGCGCTTCCCTTTGAACATCGACGCGGCTACGGGCTCACCGAAAAGGCGCTTTCCATTGAGGACATTGCGGGGAATTACCGGATGATTTTGCACGAGCCTTTTGCCCAGGCGGACGGGACGTGGCCCGTGAACACGGAAAGGGAACTTTCCCTGAATGCGGACGGGACGCTTTCGGGGGCTTACAGCGGCACGTGGAAATACGATTTCGCGAACGGTCGGCACTTCCTGGAGCTAGAAGCCTCGGGAACGTCTTTTACGGGCGTCGTCGCGGTGCAGCTTCAAAATGACGTTTCCAAAAAGACGGTCGTTTTTACGGCGATGAATTCGGCGGGGAACCGCGCGCTTTGGGGTTACCGCGTTCCCAAAACGGAAGTGATGACCGTCAAGAATTTTGTGGGCGACAGCCTTCTCACAGTCGGCAAGCGGGACTATTCCACGGCGTGGAACGACTACGAAAACTTTTACCCGGTTTCCGTTTCCGACTCTTTTGCCGTCGAATACCATTTTAAAAACCGCTCCGAGGAAAACAACAACTGGGAAAACTGGGTTCTCGTTTTTAGGAACGGCGAGAACATGTGGTATTTGCGCTCGGACGCCTATTCGCTCGAAACGTTTGCGTCTTCGGAAGTGGGCTACCAGGGAACATGGGCGGACTGGGACGCTTTCCGCGAAATGTTCCGAAATGCGGACGTGACGCTCCGGGCCGTTCGAAACGGAACTACGATAGACGTTTTTGCAAGTATCGGGGATTCCCTTGTGTATCGCGCTTCGGCCAAAGGAACTCCTTCGGGCGATTACACCGTTTTACTCGGATGCGATGCGAGCTTTTTGGAAGTTTCGCAGGTCGCTTACGGGAGCGCGGGTTCGCGCGTTCTTATCGGAAAAATCGACGAGGGCGGAGTCTATAACTCCGCGTTCAACACGGAATTTTCGCCCCTTTACGGAGTCTCTGCCGGGGATTTTAAAATGCACATGGAATGGATGAACTACGGAAACGATTCCGCCGCCTACTACGACAACTTCGTTGTTCGGGAAGTCGCTTCCGAAAAGACGATGCTCCTTCGCGCCGACGTCTATGCCCTGGACGCCATCGGTGACGTGTCGTTTGAATTCGACTGGGACTGGAAGGACTTTTCAAAAATAATGCGGAACGCCCTGGTAAAGATGGACATTTCGCGCGTCGGCGAAACGGTGACGTTCGAGGGAACCTTTACGTCGGAATCGGGAAAGTCCTACCGTTATCATGCGCTGCAAAAGAACGCTCCGACCGATTCGCTCTCGTTCGGGTTTACGGTGGAAAAGAGCGCCGTCGATCTGCTGAAAGTGCAAACGGTCCAGACCGCGGGCTCGGAAAAGACGACCAAAATTCTCCCGGGGCGGGCGAAAAAACGTCAAAAGGCGAACCTGAACGTAGAAAACGCGCAAATTCTTATCCAAAAAGGCTCCGGAAAGTATCGGCTGGACGGCCGTCGAACTCGCTAGCGGAACGCTTCCCGTTGTCCTTGGACAATGGAAAATTTTTTGCTTTGGACTCGCTATTCCATTTCGGATTATTTTAACGGAAACTGTCGGGGAACCTCTAAAAATGACTCTGTTCAATTTGGAGGTGACCTTAGGAGAAAACAGATGAAGAAACTGGGTTTTGTGGTGCTTATCGTCCTGCTCTGGGCGGGAATTTCCGGTGCGGCGCGCGAAATGGAGCGCCTTGACCGCGGACTTGTGGCCGTCAAGGTTTCAGGAGGCGTTTACCTAAGCTGGAGAATGTTCGGGACCGACCCGCAGACGGTCGCTTTCAACCTCTACCGCGACGGGACAAAGATCAATTCGGAACCCATTACGGCTTCGACAAATTATACGGATCCTTCGGGCTCGGCATCTTCCACCTACGAGGTGCGGCCCGTTTTGAACGGAACCGAAAATAAGGCCGACAAAAGCGTCTCGGTGTGGGCCTCCCAAAAGCTTACCATCAACCTCGATAGACCCGCCGGCGGCTCGAACAAGAGCGGAAGTTATACCTATTCGCCGAACGACATTGCGGTCGGAGACCTTGACGGCGACGGCGAATATGAGCTTGTCCTCAAATGGGACCCTTCCAATTCGAAGGACAATTCCGAAAAGGGCTATACGGGAAATGTCTTTATTGACGCCTACAAGCTCGACGGCACAAAGCTCTGGCGGATTGACCTCGGCGTGAACATTCGCGCGGGCGCCCATTACACACAAATGCTCGTCGGCGACTACGACTCGGACGGCTTCGCCGAAGTGGCAATGAAAACGGCTCCGGGCACAAAGGACGGCACGGGCAAATATCTTTCGAAAGGCCCCGCCGCAAGCGAGGACCACAGCAAGGACTATCGAAACTCAAACGGCTACATTCTTTCCGGGAACGAATTCCTCACGATTTTCAACGGAAGAACCGGTGCGGAAATGGCGACGGTAAACTACAACCCGGCCCGCGGAACGGTAAAGGGCTGGGGAGACTCCTACGGAAACCGCGTCGATCGTTTTCTTGCGACAAACGCCTACCTCGACGGAGTCAAACCGAGCATGGTTTTTCAGCGCGGCTATTATACGCGGATGGCCATCACCGCCTACGACTGGGACGGAACAAACCTTACGCAGCGTTGGTATTACAATGCGGCGACAAGCGGCAAGGAATGTTACGGCCAGGGAAATCACAACGTGGCTGCGGGCGACGTCGATAACGACGGCAAGGACGAAATCATAGAAGGGAACTGCGCCGTCGATCACGATGGAAAGTTCATGTACCGCGTAGGTTACGGGCACGGCGACGCGATGCACCTGGGAGACCTCGACCCGGACGTCGATGGACTTGAAGTGTGGACTGTTCACGAAGAAAAGCCCTACGGCTACGAAATTCACAGTGCGGCGACCGGCAAGGTCCTTTGGCGCGAAACAAGCTCGGGCGACAACGGACGAGGTGTCGCCGCCGACGTCGATTCCACATCCCGCGGATACGAGCTGTGGTCCGCCGCCAACTGGAACACCTATTCCGTCAAGGGAAAACAGCTCGCCTCGTCACGGCCCGCCTACAACTTCCGCGTTTACTGGGACGGCGACCTCCTCGACGAACTTCTCGATAACGTCACTGTCAGCAAGTGGAATTCCTCGACGGGCAAAAGTTCAAGCCTGATTACATTTGACGGCAGCTCCTGCAACACCACCAAGGCGACCCCGAACTTTTCCGGAGACATTCTCGGCGACTGGCGCGAAGAAGTCATCACGCACGACGACTCGCACCTTTTCCTTTACACGACGACGATTCCGACTGCGCACCGCGTCTATACGCTTATGCACGATCCGGTTTACAGGCTCGCCATTTCCTGGCAGAATACCGCCTACAACCAGCCGCCCCATCTCGGATTTTGGCTCGGCTCCGGCAAGTTCCCTACGCCCGACATCATTCTCGCCGGTGAAGTCTATCCACCCACCCTCACCAAGAACGGCGCCGGTTCCTCGCGTCAGACGATTTACCTCGGCGATTCAATTGTCCCGTTCGCCTACGCCTATGCGCATGCCTCGGGAGCCGTCGCAAGCGGCCTTCCGAAAGGTGTCACGACAAAGCTCGAAGGCGGAAAAATTCACTTTTCGGGAAAGCCGACGGAAACCGGGACCTTTACGTTCACCGTTACGACAACGGGTGGCGAAGGCGATGCGGCAATACGCTCGGGCTACATCCGCGTCATCGAAAATGCTCCCACATCCGCCTCGGGAAAGATCCTTTCGACAGTGGATGCTTCCGCTCCGGATTCGGGCGCAGGCACGTTCGAAAATACCAACGCGGGCTTCCTCGACAGCGGATATTACAACTTCAACAACAGTGCGGACAGCTACGGCCTTTGGACGCTCTCTTCCGAAACTTCCGGGAGCGCAAATCTTACGATCCGCTTTGCGAACGGCGGCACTTCGGCGCGGTCCATGCTCCTCGAATGGAACGGTCAAACGCTCGGCGCGGTGCATTTTGATGCGGGCGGCTGGACCGTTTACGATTCCGTCACGGTTCCCGTCACGCTCGCCTCGGGAAAGAATACGATTCGCCTCGTTTCGCTCGACACAAGCGGCGGCCCGAACATCGACGCCTTCGAATTTGACGTCGCCGGCGTGAGCCTTTCTGGAAAAGTGTCTTCGGACGATGCCACCGCTCTTGCCTCCCCGAATGTTTTGTCTTCGGCCATGCTCACAGTCTCTTTTGGCGAAATCCGTTACCGCGCACCGGCGCGCTCCGCGCTCTCCGTTTTTGACCTGAAGGGCAAAAGGCTTTTGAACGTTTCGGTCGAAAACGAAGGCTCCCTCTCCGCGGAGTGGAACGCCCTCCCCGCGGGCCGTTACGTTCTTACGCTCTCCGCCGGGGGAAAGCTTCTCGCCCGGACATTCGCGAACAGGCTCCGTTAACTCTCTCCACACAACACCACAAAACAGGGCAAAAGGAAGCGTTATGCTTCCTTTTGCTTTTTCTTTGAACCTAAAATTTTTCCTGCAGCAGAAAGTCGTAAATTCCGAGGTGCAAAATTCCGTAGTTGTCCGTCCACGCGGGCATCGGAGATTTTGTAATGACGATTCGCCGGGTAAAGTCGTTCGAAAGCTTGAGAAACGGACGGATTTCCTGATCCGCTTTTTCGGGAGTGTCCAGGTTCAATGCCGACTGGATGTAATATTTTTCGCCTGCATTTTCCGCATTGACGACAAAGTCTATTTCGTAGGTGCGTCGTTTTCGAACTTTTCCGGAAGTTTCGCTGGCTTCGATAACGCCGACATCGACCGAAAAGCCGCGCCTTTCAAGCTCGTTGTAAATCACGTTCTCCATCAGGTGACTGTCTTCCTGTTGCCGAAAGTTCAGACGGGCGTTTCGAAGTCCGGTATCCACGCAATAGAATTTGCTCGGATAGGAAAAATACTTTCGCCCTTTTACGTCGTAGCGATTGGATTTGCCGAACAGATAGGCGTCGGTCAAATATTCGAGATAGGTTCCGACGGTTTCACTGTCGATTTTTGTGCGTCTTTCGGTGGAGAGCGTGTCCGCAATTTTGCTTGCGTTGGTGAGCGTTCCGATCGCGGAACACAGCTCGTCCGCAATCAGTTCGAGCGTATTCGGAAACGCGACGTTGTGTCGTTCCAGAATGTCTTTCAGGTAGGTTTCCCGGAACAGATCCGCGAGATATTTCTTTTTGCTTGCCGCGTCGCTTTGAAAAACAGCCATGGGAAGACCGCCGTAGGCCAAATATTCCGCAAACGCCGCGGGTTTGTCTCCACCGCGGTAGGAGTAAAATTCCGAAAAGGAAAGCGGACCGATATGAAGTTCGTCGCCCCGGCCGCGGAACTCGGTGGCAATATCGGCAGAAAGCATTTTGGAATTGCTTCCGGTAACGTAGATGTCTGCATTGCCTTTTTGCAAAAGAGAATTCAGTACGTCATAGAAGGTGACAAAAATTTCCGGGTTGTCCTGAATTTTCTTTTTGCCGACAAACTGGATTTCGTCAAGAAAAACGTAATACCGTTTTCCGTCTGCAGGTGTACGGGCGTCCAGATATTCCGCAAGGGTCATCGGGTCGCGATATCTTGCGTTCAATGCGTTGTCGAGTGCGAGACTGACGATTTGTTCGTCGGAAATGCCGCTTTCGAGGAGATATTGCCGGTATAGCGTGAACAGCAAATAGGATTTTCCGCATCTTCTGACTCCGGTCACTATCTTGATAAGCCCATTGTCGCGTTTGGCGATTAATCGGGAAAGGCATGCGCCTCTTTCAATCCGTTTTCCGATCATTTCGTCGTCCTTTCGGAAGTTATGTGTTGCCTACACACTTTTTCCGATTATATTATAGCATAAATTCGATTTTTAAACAATATCTCCCCGAAATTTCCCCGCAAAATCACATAACTTCCGAAAGTTATTTCCCGGACAGTCCCTTTTGGACGGTTTCTTCGACCGTTTCGCGGACGGCCTTTTCGGCGGAATTTTTGGCGCGTGTCTTTGCGCTGTCGAGCGTCTCGTTCACCTTGTCCGAAATGCGGCTTTGCAGGGAATCCTGGACGTTTCGGATTTTTTCCTCGGCGCCGGAGCGTTTAAGAATGTGCGTGTAGGCCGCGTAGGAGACGGAATCGTCGCGCGTTTTTTGGAGGCTCCCCGTGAGCGGAAGCAGGTAGAGCGTCGAAAGCAAAAGCAGGCACGGGATGAGGCCCTTCACAAGTCCAAGCGCTCCGCCCGCGAGCGCGTTCGGAAGCGAAAGGTGCCGCTTGATGAACTTGTTTGCAAAATGTCCCAGGGCCCGCAGCGCGATAAACGGCAAAAGAAACCCGAGGGCCCGCGAAAGGAGAACCGTTGCCGTTTCGGAAAAGGCAAAGTTTTCGGCGAGCAGGGGAGCGAGAACCTCGGGCACGTAAATCGTTCCGAGCGCCCCGCCGACCCAGGCCACCAGGTGCACAATCGTCCGCGCAAGCCCAAAGTAAAGGCCTAGCCCCGTGAGAACCAAAAGGATCGATCCGCAAAAAATGTCTATCCAGTTTGCGCCCATGGTTTTTTGCTAGCGGCAGACGAGGGCCGTGATGAACGTGGCGAGGAGCGCTCCGACGAGGGCGCCCGCTCCGAGGCCGATTTTGAAAACGGTCATCCGGGAATTTTTCGGCAGCTCCGGGAGCGGCTCGTTTCGCATCGTCGCCGTGAGCCATTCGCGCATCGGGATGTCGAGCTGTCTCGGGTAGCCGTCCATCAGCTCGGCGAGCGCATCCGCGGCTTCCTTCGTCGATTGAAAGCGGTTCTGCGGCTTCTTTTCGAGGCACTTCAAGATCCAGCGGCGCAGCCTGTAGGGCGTCCCGGGCGGAAAGTTGTTCGGCTTCAGGTTCAGGTTCAAAATGTATTGGCTCGTGAGTTCCATCGATTCGCCGCGGAAGGGATTTTTTCCCATCACCATTTCGCATGCGATGATACCGAGACTAAAAAGGTCCGAAGCGTAGGAGACGGTAAAGCCCTTGACCTGCTCCGGGCTCATGTAGGCGGCCGTTCCGAGGACGCTTCCCGGAAGCGTCATGTCCTGACCGGGGTTCGCGTCGCGGGCAATTCCGAAGTCGAGCAGCCGCACGCGCCCGTTCTTTTCGACCATCATGTTCGAGGGTTTCAAATCGCGATGAATAATCTGGTTCGAATGTACACAAATTAACGCCTGGAGAATTTCGTGGATGAGGTAGAGCGTCACCCAGAGCGGCGGACGGCTTTGCACGTCGAGAATTTGACGGAACGTCTTCCCGTCAATGTATTCCATCGCAAGGGAGAGTTTTCCGGTGCGCTCCTGCCACAGGGCATAGGGGTGCACAATGCCCGGATGGTGGAGTGCCGCAAGCAGCACGCATTCCCGGTTGAACCTTTGCACCAGATCCTCGTACCCGCGGAGGCTCGGGAGCATCTGCTTGACGACGACCGGGCGGCACAGCGAAGGGTCTTCGCAAAGCCAAATGTCGCCCATCGCGCCCTGGCCAATCTTTTTAATCGGCTGGTATCCTCCGATTTTTGTTGGCTTCGCGCGCTTTCTCGTGCCCGTCTTGGTCCCGTCTTGGGTTTTGGTTTCATCCGTTGCCATATCTTCGAAATATAGAAAATGCGGACGGGACCTTCGCCTTTGAATTCCATTTTTTCGCGAGGCCGCAAGCTTTGTAAAACAAATTTTAACGACTCGGAAACGCTCACGCTTTTTGTAAATTTACGTTCGGGTTTGTGTGATATTCAAAAGGAGAAAATCGTATGCGCCTTTCGGGCTTTTTGCTTTGCGCATTGGGAATATTTTTTGTCGCCTGTTCGTCGGAGTCTTCCTCGAACGCTCCCGATGT
Organism: Eggerthellaceae bacterium; assembly: GCA_963597395.1. Lineage (GTDB taxonomy): Bacteria > Fibrobacterota > Fibrobacteria > Fibrobacterales > Fibrobacteraceae > Hallerella. The sequence goes on from CAVBPX010000011.1 coordinate 30,137, forward strand.
CGTCACACCGGAACTTCTTTCGTCGGAGGCCCTGCCCGTTTCCTCGAATCTTGAACCGCTTTCCTCGTCCTCGGTCGAGGAAAGTTCTTCCTCGCTTTATGTTCATAATCCGGGCTTTGACCCGTGCCGCTTCAACTTCGGAGCGGGCTGGCAGTCCGCCCACGAGGATTCCGCCTTCTACGCGGGCCTCGACTACATCTCCGTCTGGCTCGGCGACAACGACTACTTCAACGCCTTCGAATCGCGAATGTTCGACGTCACGCGGCAGGTGCATGCGACGCCGATGATTTACGCCTACGTCATCGCGGAATTCGGCAAGGACCACGGGCTTGTGGATTGCGACATCAAGGAAAACGGCGAATTTGTGACGCCCAACCACTGCACGGACGGCGCTCAGCTCATCCGGGACTATTTCCAGGATTCCATCCTCTACCGCTACCGGCAATACGCCGCCGGTTTCCGCGAACACATTGAATTTTTTGCAGGCCAGGATCCGGACACCGTGCAGTTCGTCTGGCTCATCGAACCGGACTTTTACCAGTATTCCGCAACGGGCAGCGAACAGGCTTCGAAGACCGACGGAAACTTTGTACAAAACGGCGGCGGCATTCCCGACTCGATGATGGGCGTCTATTTTTCGCAAATCGTCGATACAATCCGCGCCTATCTGCCCGCTTCGAAAATCGCAATCGACATTTCACCGTGGGTGCTCGATCAGGCGGCCTGGTATGCGAACTTCGACATGTCGAAGGTGGACTTTGCAAGCACTTCGGGCGGAAGGACCGCTGCGGCTAGCGAACGGATCCGCGGGGCGAATCCCGCCACATGGAAGGGAATTTCGGACCTCCTCGAAAAACCCGTCCTCGCCGACGCGGGTTACGATGCGGGCGGTTACGGAACGGGCTACAACAAGGCCTGGGGGCTTGTCGAGAACATCAACGCGCGCATTGCGGACGGCGTCATTGGCGTAACGCAGATGGATCCGGATTCGCTTTACAGCGCACGGGTAAGTATTGCCCGCTCGCAGCTTTCGAACACCGTCTGGTGCAGTGAAGATTAATGGCTAAAGGGCGAAGCGCTAGCCTTCGCCAAACGTCAGAATGTATTGCGAAATGGTCCTGTCCCATTCGTAGCGGAACTGGTAGGCGTTCCGCACCAGGTAGTTCCAGCTTTCCGGGTTCGAACTGTAGAGCTGCACCGCGTTCTTGAATTTGCGAATCATCTGGTCCGGGGCCGCGGAATCCTCGACGAGCATCGCATTTGCCGTCGAAAAGTCCCCGACGTAATTGGTGAGCAGGTTTGCGCATCCGACGTCGCGCCCGGTGAGCGGGATTGTTCCGCATGCGAGCGCTTTTAAAATCATGCTGCCGGAGGGTTCCGTGGGGGTTGCCGCAAACAGAATGTCCGAACCCGCGAGCGCCGTCCGGACGTCCATGTCGTTCTTTTCGGGGTCGATGGCCATTACCGCGATGTGGGCGTGTTCCTGGCCCGCGACCGAGCTGTAGTAGTTCCACTCCTGGCTTCCCCTGACCGCTCCGACGACCACAAAGACGTTCAGTTTGCTGATGTCGCCGAGGAGCGTCGCGAGAGTCTCGGACGTGCGGCCGGATTCCGGGCCGAGGTTGCAGAACATGACCATCCGATGGTCAAAGTCCTTGCCGAGAAAACTTCCGAGGGTTTCCCGGGCCGCCTTCTTGGCGATTTCAATCGGCTGCGCGGCTTTCGCGTTAAAGTCCCAAAACGGATAGTTGAGCCCGAACTGGATGCCCTTGAGCTTTTCCTTGTTGCGGACGAGAAATCCCGAAAGCCCGCCGCCCAGATGGTCGTTTACGATGCCGTCCTGGTAGCCGGGAGAGGGAAGCAGCACCTTTTTCGCGTAAAAGACGCCCGCCTTGAGAAGACTCACCTTGCCCCAAAATTCGTAGCCGTCCATGTTGAAGTTTTCGCGCGGAAGCCCTATCCGCTCGATTTCCGACTCGGTGACGTGAAAATCGTAGGTGATGTTGTGAACCGTAAAGAAGAACGGGATGCCCTTGAAGGCTTCGGGGTAAACTTTTTTGGCAATCGGCGCGATGAGCGCCCCGCCCCAGTCGTGACCGCAGAGCGTCGTCGGATGGTATCCTGTCGCATCCGCATAGGCGAGTGCCGCGGATGCCATATACGAGAACCGCAGGTGGTTGTCGCCGTAGGGAACCTTGTTCTCACCGTAGATTTCGGGCCGGTCGAAGTAGCCGTCGAACCGGACGTAGGCGTAGAGCGGGCTTTTTCCCATCCAGATTTCGAACGGCATGTTGCGGAGCTTTTCGACGCCCTTGAAAACGCAGCGGTATTCTTCCGGGTTCCCCAAAAGCCTGGGGTAGAAGGGTGAAATCGTCAAAACGTCCGTCCCGGCGCGGAAACTGGCCTGGGTAAGCTGGTTTACGGCACCGCCCAGGGGGCTCGGTCTTGTCCATTCTCCGGATTCCGGACTGACGATCAGAATCTTCAAGGGGTTCTCCAAAAAATTATTTACGAAGCAAACGCTTCGTTACAAAAATATTTAATTAAATTACAGGGAGAAATCTACCGAATTCAAAAACTTTCGGATAAAGGGTCAAAAATGAAAACAAAGCACATTCTAGTCCTCCTGACGGCTTCCGCCTTCCTTCTTCTCGGCTGCAAGGGCACCAACGAAAAGCGCGGCGACGAGCATCTCGAAGCGGGCCGTTACCAGAACGCCATCAACTCCTACCTCACCGCCAAGGACAAGGGCAAGATTTCGGACGAATTTTACGACAACTTTACGCTTGCGCTCGCAAAGCGCGCCGAGCAGGAATGCAAGAAGGACCCGCAGAGCGACCTGCTCCACGGCCTCTTTGAACAGGCCCTCCAGAACCTCGACAAGGTGCAGAATCCGGAAACGGCTGGCGCCATCGCGGAAGCCCTCTCGAACGTGGGCCTGAACCAGGCGACGGCCGAAGGCGCGGAACTCGGAAACGCCCTCGACGGATTTGCCAAAATCGATTCTTCCATTTCGCTCGTGAAGCGTCTCGGCGGGGACGTCGCCAAAATCCAGGCTCTCCGCACGCAGGCCGAAAACCTCTACGTGGCGCGCAACCTCCCGATGGCCCTCGAAGAGGACGATCCGGTTGCGAAGGAATACAACCTCCTCGCCATCGAACTTGTCGCAAAGAACAATGCGGAACTCAAGAGCGAACACAACAAGAGCCTCATTACGACCCGTCCCTACTTCCTCATCTTTGGCGAAAACATTCCGAACAAGTCCCCGCTTGTTGACCGCTGGGGCTACGTGATGGCCTTCCCGACCATCAAGATTGCTCCGACGTCCCTCACCGGCGAACTTCAGTTCTGGGCCTCGACCGGCAACAATACGGACCTCGACCCGACGAAGATCAAGCTCGTTTCGACGAAGGGCGATTCCGTCTTCGCGAAGCAGGTCGGTAAGGGCTGGTGCGACGCCGAAGTGATCGTCGGCAAGGGCCAAAACCAGAAAATCGAAAAGAAGCAGAAGCCGTTTACGGGAATCGGCAAGCTCCGCAACGAGTTCCAGTGCTCCGTCAACGTCTCCTTCACCTATTCGAACGGCTTTGTTCCGGATTACGTCGAATACAAGGACCAGTTCGGTATCGGTCGCAAGTATCTCGGCCAATAAACCTTTGAAAGCAGCTTTTGAAAACGCCCGTTTTTTCACGGGCGTTTTTTTGTATCTTTGAAGACGATTTTACGTTTTTCAACAAGGTAGCCCCCACTTGCTATTTCGCGTCCTTGCCTTTTTGCTTGCTTTTGCCGCTTTCTCGATGGCGCAGCTTTTGGATGTGCCCGAAAACTTTACGACGCCAACGGCCGTTCGGCATGTCCGGGCCGAGGGCCTTGTGAACATGGACGAACGTTCGGTTTTAAGCCGTGTGAGCGTCCGCGACGGCCAGGCCTTTCAGCCGTCCGTTTTTACCGAAAAAATCCAGAAGAGCGTTTCGGACCTCTTTGAAACCGGGTATTTTGACGACGTGACCGCCTGGGTGGACTATTTGCCGGGCAAGGAGAACAAGGTCGATCTGGTGTTCCGCGTGGTGGAGCTTCCGGCCCTCGACACGGTCTTTATCGAAGGGTGCGACGAAATTTCCGAAGAGGACGTGCGACTGAAGGTGAGCCTTTTGCAGGGGCGCGTCTATAGCAAGAGCGGCCTTGAGCGCGACCGTCAGAACATCCTTTCGTATTACCGCTCCGAGGGATACCTCCTCGCCGAGGTCGGGTTCCGCGAGACGCCCGTTTCGGACCATGAAAATTCGGTGACGTTCATTGTGCGCGAAGGCCCGAAGGTCCAGGTGGATTCGATTGTGGTGACGGGGAACGATCACGTTCCGACGACGGAAATTACGGACCACATGTTGACGAAGCGCACCCACTGGTGGGGCGACGGCGAATTCAAGGAGGCCGTTTTCGAAGCGGACCGCGATACCGTTTTGAACGCCGTTCGCCATTTCGGATTTTTGGATGCGGAGCTGAAGGAGTTTCGGGCCGAGTATTTGCCGGATTCGGGCTGCGGGTTCTACATGGGACGGACCGTTCCGAAGAACCGCAAACTGGACCTTCTCTACGGACAGCTGAACCAGGCGATTGCGGACACGGCAAACATCATGAACCGCCTCGCGGGCCGCGTCACCGAAAAGTCCGCGCACTACTACCGCGAACACCGTACAAACTTCCGCCCGTATGCGCAGGCCGTCCCCGTCAAAAGCGTCTCGGACGAGGAGACCGCGCTCGAAATTTTGAACGGCATCATCACCTACGAGGAACTTCGCAAGACGTGGATAAAGAACCTTCCGAAGGACCGCAACTGGAAAAATCCGAAGATTGCCGAGCTTTTGAAAAAGCACGGCAAGAACCGCTACGAAGAAAAGCTCTTGACGCGCTACACGCTCGAAGAAACGTTCGGAGCCCTTACGCCCTACGACAGCGTCGTCACGTCCAAGTATGTTCGCATTTACATCGACATCAACGAGGGGCAGCGCTACTACGCGGGAGCGGTCCACTTTACGGGCAACGAGGCCCAGACCGACAAGATGCTCTCCCGGGCCGTCTATCTCGACAGCGGCGAAGTTTTTGACTACTACGCCTACGAAGCGACCCGCAGCGCGATCATCGCCTCCTACCGCGAGGACGGCTACCTTTTTGCCCAGTTCGACGAAACCCGGAACTTTGTAAACGACAGCGTCGTGAACCTGGAATACCGCCTGCGCGAAGGCCTCCCGGCGCAGGTTCACCGCGTAAACATCGTCGGCAACACCAAGACGAAGGACAAGGTCATTCGCCGCGAAGTGCGCCTTTACCCGGGCGACACCTACAGGCAGTCCTCCCTCGAACGCAGCTTCCGCGAAATCATGCAGCTGAACTACTTCGACATGGTCTATCCCGATATCCAGGTCGTTGGCGACCAGCAGGTTGACCTGGTGTTCAAGGTTTCCGAGAAGGAAGCGGGGACGGGGCAGTTTAGCGCGGGTCTCGCCTACAGCCAAAGCGACGGTCTTACGGGAACCCTCGGCGTGTCCATTCCGAACTGCTGCATGGGCGACGGCCAAAGCGCCTCGTTCAACGTGGAATACGGCGACGAAAAGAAGAGCGTCTCCGTCGGGTTTGTGGAACCGTGGTTCCTCGACTATCCGATTACCCTCGGAACGAGCCTAAGCTACGCCTGGTGGGACCAGGACGACGACCCGGACATTACGCGCTACGGCGGATCCATCTACGTCGGAAAGCGTCTCAAGTGGCCCGACGACTACTTCTACGGACAGGTTGGTTACAGCTGGATGATGAACAAGCAGGGCGACAACGTCGATGGAAGCCTTGTCCGCTACTCGGGCGTCGAGTCCGCGGTGACGTTCAAGCTCATCCGCGACGACAAGAACCTGCCGCAGTTCCCGACGGACGGCTCGCGCTACGTGCTTTCCGTGGAAGTGGCGGACGACATCATCGGCAGCGATTTCAGCTTTGTGAAAACGGACCTCACCGTCAAGTGGTGGTTCCCGCTGATTGGCGACCGCCTCGCGCTCGCCTTGACAAACGAATACGGCATCATGGTCGGAAACCCGCTGCAATACCGTACGCTTTACCAGATGGGCGGCGTTCTGGGCTATGACGGCATGATGCGCGGCTACAGCTCCGGTTCCATCGGCTATCGCCGCCTCGGCCGCAGCTACCAGTATATCGGCGCGGAACTCCAGTGGGGCATTGTCCCGAACACGTTCTACCTGCTGCCGCTCTTCTTTGACGCCGGAAACGTCTTCGGCAAACGCTACGACCCGGATTCGAAGGTTTCGAAGAGCCAGCCGAATCCGCTTTCGGAGTGGGATCCGTCGAGTCTCAAGCGGGACTTCGGGTTCGGCTTCCGCGTGGTCGTTCCGATGCTCGGCATTATCGGTTTCGACTTCGCATGGCCTCTCGACCCGGGCGAAACCTACTCCGGCTACGAACGCACAAGCGTCGGCGATATGGAATTCAACTTTGTCATCGGGCAGGGATTCTGATGCGTATAAAGTCCTTCTTCCTCTTTTTGGCGATTCTTGCCTGCTCGTTTTCCGCCTCGCTTGCGGAAGACGGCCTCCGCATTGCTCACGTCGATTCCAAGCTTATCTTTGACGGCTACAAGGGGACGAAAAAGGCGCAGGAGGAATACGACCGCCAGGTTGCCAAGTGGGAACAGCAGGCGAACCTTCTGCAAAAGGAACTCGCCGCCATCAAGGAAAAGCTCGACAAGCAGTCGCTGATGCTCTCGGACGAAAAAAAGAAGGAGCTCGAAGCGGACTACGCGAAAAAGAACACCGAGCTGAAGGAATTCATCGACCGCGTCTATGGCCGCACGGGAGAGCTCATTACCGAAAACGAAAAGGTGAGCGCCCCGATCATTTCGCTCATCAAAAAGGCGGTGACGGAAATTGCCCTGCAGGAAGGTTACGACATGGTCGTCGATCGCGCGACCGGTTCCGTGCTCTTTTGGAAAAACGAAAACGACCTGACGCAAAAGGTGCTCGACTATCTGAACGGTCGGTAGGGGGGGGCGTGAGATGACATTGTGGAAACGGTCAACCATTTTCGCTGTATCGACTACTGCATCGATCATGCCGAAGAAAGGATTACGGAAGCGCACGTAAAGCGTTTGCATTTGCTTTTAAAGACGAATACGTCGCGATAGCGACAAGGACTGGTTTGCCGTCGGGGACTACAAAAGGTTTCCAAACGAGGTCGGCGGCGCGGAAACGGTTCTCCCTCAGAATGTGCACTTGCGGATGGAAGCCCTGCTTGCGTCGTATGATGCACTCGGAAAGGCGGATTTTGATGACATCCTGAATTTTCACGTGGAATTCGAAAGAATCTATCCGTTTCAGGACGGCAATGGACGGGTCGGGCGACTTCTCATGTTTTGGCAGTGCCTGCAGGGAAATGTCGTGCCGTTTATTACCACGGAAAATTTGCGCCTGTTCTATTACCGGGGTCTTCAAAACTGGGGACACATCAACGGTTTTTTGCGGGACACCTGCCTTTCGGCCCAGGACGAGTACAAAAAGCTATTGGAGTATTTCCAGGTTGGGTAGGAGTACTTAGCTTATTGTGGCTGCTTTGATGCCTGAGGCGGTTTTGCATATTGAACGGGAGCGAAGGCTAAACGAGTTTTATGATTATATGCGAATGATAATTCCATTTTCCCTTTTCCTTCTTGCCCTGCTCGGCTGCAAGGAGTCTCGTATTGTGGAAAACAGCGATGCGGCGAGTCCCAAGGCGAGGATTATTTTTTCCAAGGAGGGTGAAAAATATCCGTTATCCATGCGAGGGCAACGCTTTCCATGTGAAGTATGCACCGATGGCGAGCTTATGGTTCAAAGGCCTTCTTTTTATGCGGATGTCGACAGATCCGATATTGAGTCGGACAGCGTGAAAGTCTTTTTGCCGGACGTCGTTTTGGGAATGTTTTGGCTTGAAGTGTACATGCATTCCTCTTTGGATGACATTTATGTGGAACATATTCGTAAAATGCGCAAGTCGGAATCGGATTCGTCCTATTTTACTGGAATCCTGGAACTGAAAATTTCGCTCGATAGTACGGGGCGTGTCGGGCATGTCCTTGTGAAAAAATCGACAACGGGGAACCGCCCGTTTGATGAAGCCGTTGTACATTATTTCCAAGATGAAAATTTCAGGGGTGTTGGAGCCTTGTTTTCTTATTGTAAGATTTCGATTTCAGAGGTCGGGTTTTTCGGGCAGGGATATTGAAATAGTGGATGCAAGATTGCTTCATTTTCCGAATGATCTTCCCATCGATCGCTGGCCGATAGATTCCAATATGGCAATGTAACTTATATGCCGTTTTTTGACCAAAATTTGAAAATTCTCACGAGATGACTGCAAATTTATATAAAAAATGCCTGCAAAGTAATTTTTTAACCCATTTAAAACATATATTTATGTACGATTACGCCTGCATGGGAAGGTTGTGCGGACGGCATAAAAAAGACCGATGGAACTGTTAGCGCAGACCACCGGTCAAGGTTCATCGGGCATTGTTGCCAAATGAAGCGGAATACCCCTAAAGTAGCATTTCCCGGTGAGAAAAACAATCCGCATTTCGAAAATTCCCTTCGGAATGCACTAAATAGAGGTAATGCTGTATGGCATCTCAAAATGAAGGATTCTTCGAACCCGACTATCCGGTCGGAAAATCGAGAAATGAAAAGGATATTGAAGCGGACTGGAAAGACTTGTTGGAAGAATTTAGCGGAAAATTTCAGCCCATTGCAGGACGGTTCGGAGAAAGTAATGCTCGATTTACTCCTGAAAACTCCTGGATTTCTGTAGATGATCCGGATACGGTAAATGAGACATGTCATGATATTCGGAACCCCTATTATGATGGCAGGTTTTTTGGATGTACAATTCAAGACGGCTGGTCCGGAAATTTGGATCTTCCCTACGAGAAACCAATATCCGAGACATATATTGCCGATAATTGGTCTCCCTGGTTTGTTCGGAATGTGGAAAACCATGAACTTTCTCATCAAGCGATTGTTTCTGTTCGTCAAATGCTGGAGAAAGATCACCAGAGGAGAAATGCAAACGGTCAAACTCGATTGAATGATACGCGCTTTCAAGAAATCAAAAATGATTTAGACATGTTGGATACGTATATGGATCTTTGGGAAAAAGCCAGATACAATCCGATAACCGGAGAAGTTCAAATGAATGGCCAATTTGATGTTTATCCGAAATTGAAATTAATTGTTGATAAATATTTTAATTGGTTGAATGGAGGTTAAAAATTTTCAATGTCTCACTTTTTGAAGCCATTCTTATTTTTGGTCTGCTCTTCTTCGCTTTTTGCAGAAGCGCCCGTCGAGGAAAAATATCCGGTGTTTACGGCGGATAAAACCGTTCTGTGTCCGGAGTGCGGCAAAAACGAATACAAGGTGTTCAAGGCGCCTTTTTCCGTGCGATTTGACAGCACGAGGCTTGTCGGCGTCATTTCCCCGGATATGGGTGACCTGGAATTTTTTTATGCGATGAGCGTCTCTGACAATATTCTTGATAGCAAAGTGAATGAACTCTATATCGAGTATATCCGAAAAATGCGGATGTCGGATTCGGATTCGTCCTATTTTGCGGGAACCCTGAAATTGAATATTTGGCTGAAAGGGGGAAGTGTCAGGGAAGTCTTTGTGGAAAAGACGACGACGGGAAATCGCGCATTTGACGAAGCCGTTTTGAAATGCGTGCGAAGATGGTCGTTCCCTGTAGGAAAGGACGCGCCTCCTGTTCTCTCTGTTCGCTTGCGTTTTATTAGAACGGGCGCTTCGGGAACTGATGCGGAAATCAGGGAATTTGGGCACATCAGAGGCGGTTCTGCGTATTGAATGGGATCGGAGTTTGGATTTGAGAAATTGCATAGACTGGATTGATTGCGACAATGCGAATATGAGCCGATGAGCAAGTGCATGATGATTCCTTTTTTGAAACGCAAATTCATTATATGGATGCGGTTGAAACCTTGTACGAAAAGACCCGGACGGAGCTGAAGGGCGTTGTAAACAGTCCCAAATTCGAGGCCATTATCCAAACGCTTTTTGAAAAGCCCGTTTTAACGTCCAGGGCGCTTTCGAAGCGTTTGGACGTGACCGTGGGGCAGGCAAAGCGCTATTTGGAGGCTTTGGAAGAACGGCACATTCTGTCCGGGGGCGATCGAAAGCGGAACAGGCTTTATTATTTTACGGGACTGATTGACGCGTTGCACCTCTACTAGGCCGCTTTTCCGCTAAATTTTGCCGTCCCGTTTTTCAAATCTCAATTATATTTATGATTGTGAAAAACATCGATGGTCGCACTCAACTTTTGGCCATTTTCGGAAACCCGGTCGGTCACAGCAAGTCTCCCTGCATGCACAACGCGGTTTTCGAAAAGCTGGGCATCCATGCGGCGTATGTGCCGCTTTCTCCCGAGCCTTCCGACTTGGAAGACGCCGTCCGCGGGTTTCGCGCGATGCGCTTTCTCGGGGCGAACGTTACGATTCCGTTCAAGGAAAAAATCGGACAGTTTCTCGACGGGCTTTCGGAAATTTCCCGCTTTACGGGATGCGTGAACACGCTTTACTGGGAAAACGGCTCGGTCGGCGGAAAGCTGCTCGGGACGACGACGGACCCTTATGGCGCGCTGCTCGACCTTTCGGAAAACGGCGTTCGCGTCCAAGGTTCCCGCGTCGCGATTCTCGGAAACGGCGGAGCGGCCCGGGCTATAGCCTTTGCGATGCTTGCGGAGGGCGTCGAACGTCTCACGATCGTTTCGCGGAATGCGGAACGGGGAGCGGAACTCGCACGGTCCCTGTCCGATGCTTTCCCGGAGAGGCCCGCTGTCGGGAATGTTCTCTTTTCCGAATTTGCAAAGGTTCGGGACTCTTTGGATTTGGTGCTGAACGCGACGAGCGTCGGGATGACCCCGAACGAGTCCGAGACGCCGCTTCCGATAGGGATGCTCTCGCCGAAGTTTGCCGTGTGCGACATTGTCTATGCGCCGCGCGAGACGCGCCTTCTCCGCGAAGCGAAATCCGTCGGATGCAAGACGGTGGGCGGAAGCGAAATGCTCGTTTACCAGGGCGCAAAAAGTTTTGAATTTTGGTTCCCCGGAAAAAAGGCCGACGTCGGCGAAATGAAACGCGCCATCGGTCTTGAGGATGAGGAGAAAAAGTAATGGAATCCCTGGAACAGACGATTTATTTTACGGGCTTCATGGCGAGCGGCAAAAGCCGTATCGGGCATGCGGTCGCGGAAAGGCTGCACACGACGTTTATCGATACCGATGCGGCTATCGTGGAACGCGAGGGCAAGAGCATTTCGGAAATCTTTGCGGAGGACGGCGAGGCCGCTTTTCGCGAAATGGAAAAAAAGCTCATCGAGGAAATTGCCGCGGATCCGAATCCGAAGGTCGTTGCACTCGGCGGCGGAACGCTCTCCCAGGCGTCCATCGTTTCGCTCATCCGCAAAACGGGACTGATCGTTCGGCTGTGGGCGTCTCCCGAGGTGCTGTCGGAGCGTATAGGTCGAAAGGATACGCGGCCCCTGATGGCGGGGCTTTCGCCCGAGGCCCGTCTTGAAAAAATCAAGACGATGCTCGCCGAGCGCGAAAGCCGCTATGCGCTTGCCGATTTCAGCGTCGAAAGTACGAACGAGTCCGAGGAACGGGTCGTTTCCGCGGTGCTTCGCGGCATCCGCTTTTGGAAATCGCGCGCCGTCTATGTGGAGCCTTCGGGCGGGGCGCACTATCCGATTTTTATCGGGCACAAACTGATTCCGCATTTTTCGACGCTCCTCTCGGGGCTTCGTCTTGCGCCCGAAAATTCCTTTCTGGTCTGTACCGATACGACGATTGCGAAGGCGCAGTCCGCAAATCTCGGAACCTTGAAGCACGAGGCGGGGAACTGCCCTGCGTTCAAGTTTCATGCGGGCGAAATTTTCAAGAACCTCAACAGCCTGAACCAGCTTTTTACGTTTATGCTGCGCCGTCGCTACGGTCGCAAATCGTGTCTTCTTCAGCTTTCGGGCGGCGTCGTGGGCGACATGGCGGGCTTTGCCGCCGCCACATACCAGCGGGGAATTCCGTTTATTCAAATTCCGACGACGCTCCTTTCGATGGTGGACAGCTCGGTCGGCGGAAAGGTCGCCGTAAACCATCCCGAGGGAAAGAACATGATCGGGGCGTTTTATCAGCCGAAGGCGGTCGTGTGCGACCTCGATACGCTTTCGACGCTTCCCGATACGGAATATCTCGCGGGTCTCGCCGAGGTCATCAAGTATGGCGTCATCTACGACGAGGAATTTTTTGCCTATCTCGAGGCGAACCGTGAAAAGGTTCTTGCCCGCGACGGGGAGGCTCTTGCGCACATCGTCCGTCGGAGCTGCGAAATCAAGGCCGAGGTTGTGGGCATCGACGAAAAGGAGCTCGGGCTGCGGGCCATCCTCAATTACGGGCACACCTTTGGGCACGCCATCGAGAACCTGCACCACTACGAATTTTCGCACGGCATCGGGGTGAGCCTCGGCATGCGGGTCGCTGCGCGCCTTGCCAAAATGCTCGGGATGATTTCCGGGGACGTGGAAGCCCGGCAGTCCAAAATTCTCGACGACTACGGTTTTCCGAAGACGGTCGAAGGCGTAACCGCGGACGCGGCGTGGACCGCGATGGGCGTCGATAAGAAGGTTGAAAAGAACAAGCGCGTCTATATTTTGCCGACAAAAATCGGCGAGGTGAAAAAAGTGGCGAACGTCGAAGAGGCGTTAGTCAAGGAGGCGTGGAAAGTCGTTTTACCGGAGGTCATCGGATGAGCATTTTGGTAACGGGCGGAACGGGCGCCCTCGGATTCCATATTCTCGCGACCGTCACGCGCAACGGCGAAAAGCTTTACAGCTTTAGCGACGAGCAGCCGCAACCGTGGCAAAAAATTTCCGACGTGGTTTACCGGACGGGCGACCTTCTGAACTTTAAGGACGTTCTCGCCGTGGTCAAGGAAGCGAACCCGCGGGCCATCTTCCATTTGGCGAGCCAGTCGAGCGTGGGGCTCTCTTACAAAAAGCCCTACGAAACGCTCAGCACGAACCTGCTCGGGACGCAGAACCTTCTTGAAGCGGCCCGCCAGATTGTGCCCGAGGCCAAGATTCTCCTTTTGAGTTCGAGCGAAATTTACGGCCGCGCGAGCGGAACGCTTCTCACGACGCTTCACAAGGAATCCGACCCGCCGAATCCGGTGACTCCCTATGCGACGTCAAAAGCCTGCATGGAACTTTTGGGAAGCCAGTTCGTGAACGCATTCGGCATGCACGTGGTGACAATTCGTCCGTTCCATTTTACGGGCCCGCATCACAGCCGCCGCTTTGCGATTCCCTCCATTGCAAGCCAGCTCGTAAAAATCAAGAAGTACGGGGCGGAGCCCATCATCTATTCGGGAAGCCTCGACATTTCGCGCGACGTTCTGGACGTGCGCGACGTGGCGCGCGGACTCATCCAGGTGCTGCAGGCCGGAAACGCCGGCGAGGTTTACAACATTTGCTCCGGAAAGTCCTACACGTTCCGCGAGCTCACCGAGACGCTTGTCGAAATCGCGGGCGTCGATGTGGACTTTTGCTTTGACCCGTCGATGGAGCGCACGCTCGACATTCCGCTTCTCGTGGGCGATCCGTCCAAGATTACGAATCTCGGGTGGAAGCCGATGATTACCATCGACGACTGTCTCAAGGACCTTTATGGCGAAATGGTCGTGCGGCTAAAAATGGAACGCGAGATGATGAAGGAATCGTCGTAAGGTGCCTTAACCCAAATTTCTATATTTTCGCATTATGATGTTTTCGCAACTGACAGAATCTCTGGAATCGACTCTCAAGAACTTACGCGGACAGGGGACCCTGACCGAGGAAAACGTAGCGGAATCGCTCCGCGAGGTGCGCCGCGCGTTCCTCGAAGCGGACGTGAGCTTTAACGTGACCCGCGACTTTGTGAAGTCCGTGAAGGAAAAGGCGATGGGGAAGGAAGTCCTCGCGTCGGTTTCGCCCGGTCAGCAGATAGTGAAGATTATTCACGACGAACTTGTGGCGGTGATGGGCGGCGAAACAAAGGAGCTCGCTCTTGCGGGGCATCCTCCTGTGGGCATCATGATGGTCGGGCTTCAGGGCTCGGGCAAGACGACCTTTGCCGCAAAGATTTCCCTCTACCTGCGAAACAAGCGCAAAAAGAAGCCGCTTCTTGTTGCGGCGGACGTTTACCGCCCAGCGGCCATCAAGCAGCTGCAGGTCCTCGGAAAGTCCATCGGAATTCCCGTGTACGACGAGGGCGAAGGAAACCCGGTCGAAATCATTCGCCACGGTCGCGAGTATGCGGAAAAGAACGGCTTTGACGTTGTGATTTACGATACGGCGGGCCGCTTGCAGATTGACGAAACCTTGATGCAGGAGCTTGAAAAGGCTCGGGATGCGGTAAAGCCCGAAGAGATCCTTTTTGTGGCGGACGCGATGATTGGCCAGGAAGCGGTGAACGTCGCCGAGACCTTCTTCAACCGCCTGAACTTTACGGGCGTGTGCCTTTCCAAGATGGACGGTGACGCGCGCGGCGGTGCCGCACTCTCCATCAAGCAGATTACGGGCGTCCCCATTTGCTTTATCGGCATCGGCGAAAAACCGAACGAGATCGATCTTTTCCATCCGGAACGCATGGCGAGCCGCATCCTCGGCATGGGCGACGTGGTGAGCCTTGTCGAAAAGGCCCAGTCCGTCATTGACGAACGCGACGCGAAGGATCTCAAAAAGAAGATTCTCAACAACACGTTTGACCTAGACGACTTTTTGCGCCAGCTTCGCACAATCAAAAAGCTCGGCCGCATCAAGGATATTCTGGGTCTTATCCCGGGTTTAAACAAGCTTCCGCTCGACAAAATCAACGAAAAGGAAATGGTCTATGTCGAGGCCGTCCTGAGCTCGATGACCGCCAAGGAACGCAAGCACCCGGACATTATCAACGGCAGCCGCAAAACGCGCATTGCCAAGGGCTCGGGCACGGATGTCCCCCGCGTAAACCAGGTTCTTCGCCAGTTCGAGGACATGAAGGCCATGTTCAAAAAAATCGGATCGTTCGCCAAAAAGCAAAACGGCGGCGCTCCCATCGGATCGAACTACACGCCTCCCAAAAAGAAGAAAAAGAAGCATTAAAATGCTCGTCATCGCCGACAGCGCGATTCCCTATCTGAAAGGCGTTCTCGAACCCTATGCGAAAGTCCGCTACCTTGCGGGGCCAAAAATTTCCGCTGCGGATGTTCGGGATGCGGATGCTCTCCTCGTCCGGACGCGGACCCGCGTAGGCAAAAATCTCGTCGAAGGTTCGCGCGTAAGGTTTGTCGCCACGGCGACCATCGGAACCGACCATCTGGACATTCCTTACCTCGAAAAAAAAGGCATTGCCGTTAGAAACGCTCCGGGCTGCAACGCGGCAAGCGTCGCCCAGTATATTGCATCGGCCCTGCTTAGGCTCTCCTTCAAATATGCAAGCCCGCTCCGCGGAAAAACGCTCGGAATCATCGGCGCGGGGCATGTGGGTAAAGAGGTCTTGCGGATCGCAAACGCGCTCGGCATGAAGGCCCTTCTTTGCGACCCTCCGCGAAGGGATAGCGAAGGCACGGAAGGCTTTGTAGGCGAAGACGAACTCCTTGCCCGCTCGGACGTGGTGACGCTCCACGTGCCGCTCGAAAGGCTCGGGAAATACCCGACATTTCACATGGCGGACGAAGCGTTTTTTGCCAAAATGCACCCGGGCGCCTGGTTTTTCAACGCGTCCCGCGGGGAGGTTGTGACCGGGGGCGCACTCAAGCTCGCTCTGCAAACAAGGCGCGTGCAGGCAGCGGTCCTCGACGTCTGGGAAAACGAACCGGACATCGACAGGGAACTTCTCGGCCTCGTGGACTTCGGGACGCCGCACATTGCGGGCTACAGCCGTGACGGCAAGGCCAATGCGACGACGCAGATTGTGCGGGCCCTTGCGAATTTTTTTGAAATAGAAAGCCTCAAGAACTTTTGCGTGGAACTTCCGGCAAAAATTCCCCTCGTCGCCTCCGAAACGGCGGATTTCGAGACCCTCGCCCGCGAGCTTCTTCTCAAAACCTACGACGTGGAGCGGGATTCCCGGCTTTTGAAGGAAAACCCCGCCGGTTTCGAAAAATTCCGCAACGAATACCCCGAAAGACGCGAACCTTTGGCCTATCGCGTGCGCCTTTCTTCCGGCCAACTTGCATTTCGTCACAGTCTCGAAAATTTGGGCTTTACGATTCTTTCCGAGTAAACTAACTTTCTGCTTATGAAACAGATATCCCTTTTTGCACTTGCCCTTTCCCTCCTTTCCGCGACATCCTTCGCCGAAGACGGCATGTTCTCGGATGCTCTCCCCAAAAACTGGAACGCGGACGTTCTCGCCTCCCTCCAGTACACCCGCCAGCATTACGGCAACTGGAACAACGGCGCGGACGGCGTCAACACGAACGTCTGGATTCTCAAATACGATGCCGACGTAATAGGGCATTTTTCGCACTTCGACTGGAGAAACGTGGCGAACCTCGAATGGGGACAGACCTACCGCAAGGGCGCCGGAACGCGCAAGTCGAGCGACAAGATTTTTATCGAAACGACCGTGATGGAAAACGACTTCAAGCCGTTTGAACCGTATGTGGGACTTCGCTTCGAGTCGCAGTTTTCCAAGAGCTACACCTACACTGATTCGACGCGGACGCCCGTCTCTTGCTTTATGGACCCGGGCTACTTTACGCAAATGGCCGGTATCGCCTTTGCTCCGGACGATCACTTTCGCCAGAGCCTCGCATTTGCCAACCGCATGACGTTCTCGGACGGCTACGGCTTTGCCGACGACAAGGACACGAAAAAGATCGAGAAGTTCCGCGACGAACCGGGCCTCGAAAGCGTGACCGAATACAAGATTAGCCTCTCTTCTCTCGCCTCCTTCAAGACGCGCCTCTGGGCCTTTGTGAACTTCGAAGGCGTGGACGAGATTGACGGCAAGTGGGAAAACACGCTCGACATTTCGATTGCCCCGCTTATTGTGCTTTCCGTGGGCGTTGACTGGGCCTATGACAAGGACATCGACGAGGATTCGCAATACCGCGACGCGATTAACCTGGGCATCACCTGGCGCTGGTTCTAACCGAAACCTTTTGGCTTAAACAAAACGCTCCGGAATTTCCGGGGCGTTTCTTGTTTTAGGGGGGGGAAGCTACTTTTTCTGTTGGATTTCCGCATTGATTTCTTTAAGCGACAAATTGGGGAACTCGCTGAACGGTGCTAGGCTTTGAAAACTTCATATTGATTTCTACGAGGAAAAGTTCCCGGTGAAGGTTGTTCAGGCGCAAAAGTTCGGCCTTGTGCTTGCGGAGAAACTCGTATGCGGCGTGCGGGACGAGGATGGAGTCGCCTTCGAGGTCAAAAGCGTAGAGGCGTCCCCGGAAGTCGCCGTAGAGCGCGCCGGACGGCCGACTCCCAGAGGCTTTCGGTGAAATGCTCGAAAAGCGTCGCATAGGGAATGCTTATGCCTTCCTGCCCGTGAATGCCGGTGGGGAGGCTCTGTAGGATGGCGCTCACGAGCGCGAACTTGTAGGAGGTGGTCTTTTTGCACGCGGACGAGAAAAAGTGCCGAAACAGCTCCCGGTATTCGGCGGGGGAGAGGTTTTGTCGGAGGATTTTGCCGGACTTGAGCTTGTAGGACATGGGGGGGTAATGATTTCGGCTTATATGACATTTTGGTACCTGGATTTTTCCTAACCCATTGACATTGTTGATATTAGAACGGATTTTTCTTTTATGGGAAAAATCTGCTATTTTGTGGTAAAAAAGACGTCATCAAGAAAGGCCTGAAAAACGGGAAACAACGCTGGCATTGCAAAGCGTGCGGAAGGTACTTTTTGTCTCGAATGCGCTCGAAAAAGGACAGGATAATCGAGCTCTACATTCAGGGATATTACACGGCGCGTCAGCTTGCGTCCCTGCTCGAAGTTTCGGAGAGAACCGTGTTTCGCGCGTTGCAGGGATGTTCCGGCCGTTCCTCGACAGGGACGGTCCGCAAGGAAATCGTTGCCATGATGGACACCACCTACTGGGGCCGGAATTTCGGCGTGGTCGCCATCAAGGACCACTTTTCGGGAAA
>CAVBPX010000012.1:0-47880 GCA_963597395.1 Eggerthellaceae bacterium
CCATCCCGCAGTTCAGAACTTAGTTGAGAGAACTTGGAACTTAGATTCGCGAAGCGATCTCTATTCCAACACTCCACTCTTCACACTCCACTCTGAACTAAGCACTCAGTTCCAAGTTCTGACTACGGATCCTACCTGCCTGCCCGCAGCAGGCGGGCCTGTCGGCAGACAGGTCGGTCGCGTTGCTCCTTCCAGGTTAACATCATTCCGGAGGGTTCAAACAAACCGACAGAAGCCACGATCCACCGTCATTCTGGAGCAACTGAAAGGAGCGATGGAATCCATTTCGAAATGGCGCCCGCTTCAGGAAAACGTCGGGATTTGTGAAGATTGGAAGGCTGTTCAGTAAAAAGAAATAAACTTGGGCTATTATTTATTTGAATTACTATATTGCGCCCTATGAAAAACCTGGAACGCGATAAACTGGATTTTGGCAAGATGAACATCCCCGAGTTGTTCGTCAAGCTTTTTGTCCCGACGCTTATCGGGATGATTTTCATGTCCATCTTCAACGTGGTGGACGGCATCTTTGTGGGCAAGGGAATTTCGAGCGACGCCCTTGCCGCGGTGAACATTGCGGCTCCCGTCTTCCTTTTTTCGTCGGCGGTGTCCCTGATGTTTGCGAGCGGCGTGAGCGTTGTGGCCGCGGCGCATCTTGCCCAGGGAAACGTGAAGGCGGCAAACATCAACGCGACGCAGTCCATTTTGGTGCCGCTCGTTTTGATGGTTGCGCTTTCCTGTGTTATTTTCTTTTTTCCGGAGAGGCTGAACTTTCTTTTTGGCGGAACGGAACTTCTGTTGCCCTACGTGCGGGACTATTTGCACGGAATTTATCTGTTCCCCGTGCTGGGCGTCTTTTTGATGGTCGGGTCGTTTCTTATTCGTCTGGACGGCGCGCCTAAAATGGCGATGTCGGTGAACATCGTTTCGGCGCTTCTGAACATCTTTTTGGACTGGCTCTTTATTTTTCCGTTGAATTGCGGTATTTGGGGAGCGGCCGTCGCGACCGTCATTTCGGAAACGGTCGGCGTCATCATGGTCATGACCTATCTTTTGAAGTTTTCGAAGACTATTCGTTTTTACCGGCTGAAAATTTCCCGGACGAGCCTCTATCTCACGATTCGAAATTCCTGCTATATGATGAAGCTCGGGTTCTCGACGTTTCTTGGCGAAGTGGCCGTCTCGGCCATTATCATCGTCGGAAACTATATGTTTATCAAGTATTTGCACGAGGACGGCGTCGCGGCCTTTAGCGTCGCCTGTTATCTGTTTCCGCTCATTTTTATTTTCGGAAATGCGATTGCGCAAAGCCAGCTTCCGATTATCAGCTACAACAACGGACTTAAAAGGCTTGACCGCGTCAAGGCGACCGTCAAAATTTCATTGGTCGCAACCGTCATTCTCGGCGTTCTCATCAGTCTTTTGAGCATTCTCCTTTGCAGTCCGCTGATGACGCTTTTCCTTGACCACGGGACGGAACCGTATGCCATTGCGATGCGGGGATTTCCCTATTTTGCCGCGGGCTTTGTCTTTATCTCGATGAACCTTGTGGGCATCGGCATTTACCAGGGCCTCGAAAAGGCGAACACGGCCATCGTCTTTATGTTCCTCCGCGGGCTGGTCCTTTCCATTCCGTGCTTTATTTTGCTCCCCGTGATTCTCGGCGAAAAGGGACTTTGGCTTGCCATCCCCGTTGCGGAAACGATTACGTTTGCCCTGATGACCGCCTACACGCTTTTCCGAGTGCGGAAAATGGGGCAAATCTGAGAAATAAAAATGCCCCGGTTTGCCGGGGCGTTTTTTTACTTGTTCTTCAGCAGGTCGCGAATTTCGGTGAGAAGGACTTCTTCCTTCGATGGGGCCGGCGGTGCGGGAGGTTCGGCGGGCTTTTCTTCCTGCTTCCGCATGTTCTGCATAAATCCGAGGAACTTCTTCATGACGAGGAAGACGACAATGGCGACAATCAGGAAATCGACCACGCCGCCGATAAAGCTTCCGTAGGGAATGGCGACGCCCGCGTCCGTCGTGTACGAAAGCGCCTTGAGGCCTTCGCCCGCATCCTTTGCTCCGCCCATCGCGATGAGTGCCGTTACGCAGGGCATCACGATGTCGTTTACGAACGATGTGACGATTTTTCCGAAAGCGCCGCCGATAATGACACCGATAGCCATATCGACAATGTTGCCCTTGAATGCAAACGCCTTGAATTCTTCGATGAGGCTTGTCGCCTTTCCTTTAATGCCCATAAGGACTCCTTATTGAATTTTAAAACAAGAATAAATTTTTTGCGGCAAATTGTCACGATTGCTATCTTTGGGGTATGTTGTGGGTCACACTTGCGGTCGGTTCCGCCCTTTTTCTGGGCTTTTACGATATTTCCAAAAAGAAGGCCCTCACCGGGAACGCGGTTTTGCCCGTTCTCTTTTTGGTGAGCCTCACGTGCGCCGTTTTGCTTTCGCCCGTATATTTTGCCGGGATGATTCCGGAATTTTCCCTGGCGGAACATTTGAGGCTGATGCTCAAGGCGGTGATTGTCACGACGAGCTGGTTTTTTACGTTTCACGCCGTTTCGAGGCTCCCGCTGAGCATTACGGCTCCCGTCCGGGCGAGCGCGCCCATCTTTACCATTGCGATGGCCGTTGCATTTATGGGCGAACGTCCGGGCCTTTGGGAATGGGTGGGCATCGGAATTTCCCTCGTCGGCTATTTTCTGATGAGCATTGCGTCCCGGCGGGAAACGGGGCATTTTTTTACGAACGTCTGGATCCTTTCGATGTTCTTCGGGACGTTTCTCGGGTCGGTGAGCGGCGTCTATGACAAGTTTTTATTGCAACGCGCGCATTTGGACCCGCTGGGGGTGCAGTTCTTTTATAACATCTACATGGCGGTTTTGCAGGGCGCTCTCATTCTTTCGGGGCGAATTTTTTCGAAAGGGAGCGCGCCGAGGACCCCGTTCCGTTTTCGGTGGGTCATTCTGCTCGTGGGCGTTTTTCTGGTGGCGGCCGACAGGTTCTACTTTTTGGCGGTGCACGAGCCGGATGCGCTGATTTCCGTCGTTACGATTATCCGGCGGTCCAATGTTCTCATCAGCTTTTTGGGCGGGCTTCTGTTTTTTCACGAAAGGCGCTCCGCATTCAAGAGCCTTGCCATGGCGGCTATACTTCTCGGGCTCTTTTGCTTTGCAATGAAGTAGTTTTTGGTCACCTCTAAAAATTCATTTTCAAAAATTTGGTTGCGACGCTTTGCGCTGGTTCGTCATTCAAAGTGCCAAATACCGGGAGTATTTGCCACTTTTCATTCCTGCCATCGCTTGGTCTCACTCAAATTTTCTTAACCAAAGCAATTTTTAGAGGTTCCCTTTTAGAACATTTCGGACAGAAATTCCTTGGCGTCCTGGCATGCGAGGTTTTCCTTTCCGAAAAGGCGCTCGAGCCTTGCGATTTCCGGGGAATCTTTCTTTTCGAACACGACGACCTTGCGGATTCTGTCCCGGTGCTTGAGCAGAAACGGGAAGCTGTTCCCGTCCGTTTGCGGAAATCCGTAGCCGATGACGAAAATCTCGTCCGCGTGCGAAAGAAAATAGTCCGCCTTTGACCAGATGACGTTGAAAAGGCTCCCCTTTAGGAAGGATTCCTTGGCATGGGCCATCGGAATAAAGATGGGATTGTCCTTTTCGTACATCGGAAAGCTGCGGTCGTTCCGTTCGATGCGGCAGACGTTCTTGATGTCGAATTCCTCGCCCGCGCCCTTGACCGCATACCAGTTGAGCGACCCGTGGAGCTTCAGCAGATCGACCGTCCGTTCGCGCGGGCTGTTTTGTGCGGAGCGGTCCGCCCTTTCCATGTTCACCCCGTAATCGATGGACGTCGATTGGAAAAGGTTCGGGTCCTGCAGAACCTGATCCTCTATCAGCGTATCGTAGTTGAAGGAAAGAATCAGATTGTCGCGCCGGGAATTTTTCCGGTCGTTCGAGACGGCGGAAAGAAACTTGGAAAGCACGCGGGAAGCCTGTTCGGAAAGCGGCACCGTCCGCCGCATGGACATGGCGATAAACCGCAAAAGCTCAAACCGGAGCTCCGCATGCCGCAAGCGTTCGGCCTCGCTCGGAAAAATTTGCGCGGCGAGGATGATGGTTGCGACCGATTCGATTTTGAGGTATTCCGCTTCGCTATGGCAAAGTTCGCGGAGCCAGTAGCAATAGTTTCTGAGATTGAGACATTCGTTTCCGATGCCGTCCGGAATTCGGGCGTTCAGATCCTTGAGCGTCGGCATTTCGGGGCAAAAGGACTTGCTGAAGCCCGATCCGACGAGAAAGACCCGGCGATAGTTGTCGGCGGTGCTCAGGAGCTATTTCCCCGCGGCCTGTTCGCGCCGCTGTTGTTCCACAAACAGCCGAGCCATTTCGATGCGGCTCTCTTCGCGTTCGCGCTTTTTGGTTTCGGACTTGCAGTTGACGCACTTTGTGGCCGTGGGAACGGCTTCGAGGCGCGCCTTTGGAATCAGCTGCTTGCAGACTTTGCAAATGCCGAACGTCCCGTCCTCGATGCGGTGGAGGGCCTCTTCGAGATAGACGAGATATTTTCCGTCGCGGGCGGCGAGGTCGAAGTTCGTCTCTAAGGAGTTGTAGTCCGAGGCGACGTCCGCCAGGTGCGTTGCGTAGCCGGCGGTTTCGCCGCCCTGGTCGCGCTGACCCTGAAACGATTCGTTGCCGGAAACGGCTCCCTGAGCGGTCACCAGCTGACGGCGACGTTCCAAAAGCAGGGCCTTGAAGTATTCCAGGTCCTTTTTCGCCATTTTCACTTGCTTCTTTTCGGCCATACCGAGTTCCTCGCGGCGGGGCGCCCGGAATTGGACGCCCTGTTTAGCCCCCTTAAAGTATTCTTTTTTTGCGAAAACGGTTCAACTTTTGTAAAAAAATTAAAGGTCACCTCCAAAAATTGCTTTGGTCAATTTAGAGGTGACCTAAGGCTTCGCTAAAAAGTCGAAAAATCCGCTCCCCAGAGGAGTTCGACGGACTTTTCCGGCGAAATTTCAATGAGTTCGCGGTGATGGTTCAGCACGTCCGGCGCGGACGTCATCGGTTCGACGGCGATGGCCTCGGCGTTTGGCGGCGTGTAAAGCTGTACGCCGCGGTAAAGGCCCTTTCCCGTTTTTTGCCAGACGTCTATCCGCTCGCCGGTCTTTTGGCTTTGGAGCGAAATCGTTTCCCTTTCGTTTGAACCGGTGTCAAAAGAGAAGTAGTCGTTGATTTCCGTCTTGCCGAGCGTCGAAGTGCCCGTAAACCGTTCTTCCGGTTCGAAGTTCCCCGTGGGAATGTCGGCAAAGTTTACGAGCGCCCTGTGGCACTTGGGAAGCGTAATCGTGAGGTCCTTTCTTTTGCATCCGAGCATAAAGTAGGGATGGAACCCCTGTGCATAGGGAAGCGTTTCCGTGCCCGTATTTTCGACAATGGACTTTACCGTAAAGGACGTTCCGAAGAAGGTGTAGATGTTTGTAATTCGATACGGGAATGGGAATCCTTCGTCCCCTTTGAACGTATATTCGAGGACGAGTTCCGCGGATTTTTCTTCGGTAGTAAAGGACTTCATGACCCAGTCGTCGTCAAACAGGAATCCGTGCACGGCGTGGAGCGACCAGCTGACATTGTTCAGAAGCCGGTAGGTTTCCCCTTTCCACTCCCAGACGGCATTGTTCGTGCGGCCCGGGAACGGCGAAAGGCATGCGCCCGCGTTGAGGTCCTGGTGAACTTCCCAGAACATCCTGTTGTCGCGGTAGCCGTAAAGAAGTTCGTGCGTTTTTCCGCCTTCGGAAACCCGCCATCCGTTGAGCGCCGCGCCATAACCGGCGACTACTTCCAGCTCGTTTTCGTCCGCATGGATAATGTAGCGTTCAATTTTTTCGACCCTTCCAAAGGAGCCGGCATTTTCGAAAGGTTTTGATTCAAGTGAAAAGCGCATAGTAAATTCCTCCGTGAATGTGCTTTTGGTGGAAAGATAATATACTAATTTCCGGAAAGGTTTGGAAAGCCGCCGTTTTGAGAATCTTCGAGCGTCCAGCCTTCACCGAGAAGTTCGAGAAATTTCTCCGATGTCATTTCGGCTTCGGTTTTGGCCGTTGCCGAACCACCGCCGTTGTTCGCTCCGAACGGTTCCTGCCCGTTGGAACTCAGGTAGTAATAATCCGCCATCGTCGCATTGTAGTTGTAGCCTATCATGTTTCCGATGAGGGAATCTCCATCGACTTTGGCGGTTGTATAGGCGCTGCTTGTGACGCCCTCTTCATTGTACCCGGCGATTCCGCCGACATAAATCTTTCCGGTGACGGTTTCCCTGTTAAAAAGATTTTTTGTTGTCGAGGAAATGGTTTTGCCGAAAACCCCGCCGCTGTAATTTTCGCCGGAAATTTTGCCCGTATTCCCGGCGCCGGTGACGGTTCCTTCGCAGACGAATCCGGTGATTCCCGCCGTATAGGAGGCGCCTTCGACTTCGGCTTCGTTGATGGCGTTTTGAATTTTTCCGCAATAAGAATAATTGTTGCAGTAATCTTTACTTGAATATACCGATGTATAGCCTCCGCAGGCTCCGAGAATGCCGCCCGTAAAATGCGTGCCCGATATTTTGCCGGAATTTTTCAATGCGCGAACGAAATTTTCCTCCTGGTTGTTGATTTTTCCTGCGATTCCGCCGACGAGGCCGCTGCCGTTGATTTGCGCCGTGTTTTGGGCGCTGTCGATTTCCACGTAAGAGGCGGAGCCTACAATCCCGCCGACCTGTTTACTTCCGGAGATGTTTCCGGAATTGACGACCCGCTTGATTTTTGAAGCGGTAAAGCTGCCTTTGTAAGAGGACGCTCCGACAATTCCTCCGACGTTTTCCGTTCCGATGACGGTTGCCTTGTTCGAAACGTTCTGGATCGTTCCGGTATTGTAGCCGACAATTCCGGCCGTCTGCTTTCCGCCCTGAAGCCAGGAATCGGAGACGGTTACGTTTTGAACCGTTCCGCTGCTGTTTCCAAAAAGCCCGTTATGGGAACTGGTCGTGTTGATGAAAATGCCTGAAACGGAATGTCCGTCACCGTCAAAGTTTCCGGTAAATTTTACATCGGAGTTTCCGATGGGAGTCCATTTGACGAGCTTTCCCGAGTCGGCCGTCAATTCGCCTTTTTTGTTCAGAATGCCGGAATCGGAAAGGAGGATGTCTGCGCCGAGCTTGAAGAATTTTCCCGCGTATTCGCTTTCGGAGGCATTTGTGACAAAGGAAAGGTAGGCAAGCTGTTCGGCGGTTAAAACGATGTAGGGATTTGACGCCGTTCCGTTTCCGCATGCAAACGATTTGGCCGTTGTTCCGTCCCAGGCGATGCCCGGCGTCCCATTGCAGTTTTCCGGAACTTTTTCGGATGATGAACTCGAACTTTCGGCGGCATCCGAATTTTTGTTCGAACTGCTGCTTTCTTCCAAAACGCTTTTGACGGACGAACTGGAGCTGCTTTCTTTTTCGGGGGCGCTGACGGTACTTGTGGAACATGCCGCAAGGATTGCAATTGCCCCAAAAACAGCAAAATTTTTAACCCTGTCTCCGTTTTTCATTGTGCATCCTGTTGTTTGCGGTTTGTCAAGACTCTTTTTCAAATATATCTTATTCGGTTAAATTTTGTAGTTTGAATTTCAAAAAAGGAGTTCCTATGAGAAAAGATTTTGGTTCCAAGGCAATTGTCACGCCGCTTCCGGTTCTTGTGATTGCGACGTATAACGATGACGGTTCGCCGAATGCGATGAATGCGGCGTGGGGCGGGCAGAAGGAAGAGAACCAGATTGCGATATGCCTTGCGACGGATCACCGGACGACGGGAAACATCAAAAAGCGCAAGGCGTTTACGGTGAGTTTCGGGACGCGCAAAACGGAAGTCGTCTCGGATTTTTTCGGGTCGGTGAGCGGAAACAAGGTTCCGGATAAGGTCGCGCGGTCCGGGCTACACGTGGTTCGTAGCGCAAATGTCGATGCCCCGATGTTCGAGGAATACCCTCTGACGCTCGAATGCAAGCTGCTAAGCAGCCGCGACGAGGACGGAAGCACCTATGTCGTCGCCCAGGTGGTGAATACGAGCGCGGACGAATCCGTCCTCGACGAAAAGGGAAAGGTCGATTTGGGAAAGGTCGAACCGATTTCCTACGACTCCGCAGCCCATGCCTATCGCGTCCTCGGCGGCATTGTCGGCAAGGCTTTTAGTGACGGGCGGGCGCTGTTGAAGGATCGCTAGACGGCGTAAAGGCGATTTCTCGGCTTCGCAGATATTCCTCGCCGATGCCGCGAAGTTCCCAGGAACGGCAGACTCGGTAGCCGAGCGGGCTCCAGACGATTTCGCAAACGAGTTCCACCAGGGAACCCGTGACGGAGCAGATGACGACCTGGAGCATGGTCCAGCCAAAAAAGACATGGCTTACGACGAGGGCAAAAATAAAGTTATCGACAAATTGGGCGATGAGGGTCGAAGGGTAGGAGCGCACGGCAAAGCCCTTGAAGTTTTTGGACTTCATCCGGATTGCGATTCCGCGGTTGACGATTGCATTGACGATTGACGAGACGAACATTGCGAGTGCGGACCCGAATACCACATACCAGGTTCCGCTGAACGTTGCGTTGAGGGCGTCGTTTGCAACCCGGGCCATTTCGGGTGCGCTATCCGCATAGCTGTAAAACTCGCCCCACATTCCGGGCGTGAGGGCGACGACGTGAAAAAGCAGGAATACGCACAAATTAACAAAAAGGGCGAGGACGGAAATTTGGACGGCGGCCTTTGCTCCGAACCGCTTGCAGATCATGTCCATGCACAAGAACGAGACCCAGCTGAGCGTGTAGCCGCAATCGAGCGCAAGATATTTTGTCGAAATCAGCTCCTTGTTCGCGAGCAGGTTCATGCACACGACGGAGAGAATAAAAAGGGCAACGATGAGGGAGGGAATGTTCCGCAGAAGGAGGGAAAGCTCGTTCCATTCGCGGCGAAGACAGACAAAAAGTTTCTGTTTCATTTTGTTTTTTAAGGAAGGTTAGACAAGGACTTCCGGAAAAATTTCGCGGGATTGCGAAATTCCAACAGCGAAAATGTAGCTATTTGTCGGCGGGCGCGACAGGCTTTTTTGAAAGGAGTCTTTGATAGACCGCAATTTGACGTTCGGCAATCTTTTTCCAGTCAAAACATTCCCGGATGCGGCGGTTTGCGCCTTCGACGAGGCGCGCTTCGAGGGATGGATCCTTTTCGAGCGATTGAAAGGCCCGGGCGAGAGCTTCGGGATCCTTTTCGGGAACGAGAATGCCCGTTTCGCCGTCGATAACCACGTCCGGGATGCCGCCGACGTTCGATGTGACGACGGAAAGCCCGCTTTGCATGGCTTCGATGAGGACGACGCCGAGCCCTTCTGTGTCGCCTTTGGAATCGACGATGGCCGGGAGAACGAAACAGTTCGCGTTGACGTATTCCCGCCGTAAATCCTCGGGAGAGAGCGGTCCCGTGAACGTGACCGTTTGCGGGGCAAGTTCCGCGGCGAGCTTTTGAAGAGCGGGCGTGAGGTCGCCCTTTCCGACAATGCGAACTTCAAAGTGCGCGGGGTCGAGCCTTTGGGCCGCACGGATCAGGTATTCAATGCCCTTGCGCTCGATGTGGCGGCCGACGAAAAGAATCTTGTAACGGCCGGTGTGCGGATGGACGGTCGGGGTGCCGTCAAAGCGGATGGGGGAGCCGTAGGGACTCCATTCGATGTGCGCCGGCCGCAGCGCGGAAATTTTTTGTGCCGTGAAGCGGCTGTTGGCAAATATCGCTTGGGCGCGTCCGATGATGAACTTCATGATGGGACGGATCCACTTTTTTTTGCGGATGAGGAGCAGTTCCGCTCCGTGGAAGTTCAGGACGAGTGGAATCTTAAAAAGACGGCTCGCGCCGAGGGCGATGAGCGCATGCGGAAACGGCCAGTGCGCATGGATGATGTCGAACCTTTTTTGGTGCGCCAGTTGAATGCACTTGAAAAATCCGCTGATGCAGTAGGGGATGGCGAGAAGCTGCATGGAAGGATGCTTGGCCATCTTGGTCGGCGCACCTTCGTCATGCGTCAGAATTTCGAGATTTTTGGGTGCATAGCGAAACCGGTGGACGGGAACGCCGTCGATTGAGTGGGAGCGGAGCCCCTTGTAGGACGGCGCGAGAACCTCGACCTCGACATTTTCTTTTTTGAGCGTTTCGATGGATTTGCGAAGCCAGGGAACCTCGTTGTCGGATTCAAAGCGCGGATAGACGGAACCGATGACGAGAACTTTCATTGGAGTTCTTCCGGATCTTTTGCGGAAACTTGCGCATTGATGTGCATCGGATAGACAAGGGCCTTGGCCGTCCCGAGAGGCTTTTCTACGTCCGCAATGGAATTTTTGGCAAATTCGCGGAAGCGTCCGAGAAGACGGTTCCATCCGATCATTTGGGAATCGTGCAAAATGATGCCGATGCCGCTTTCGTTTTCGAGAAGTCCCATGACATCGGAACCGCGGCCGTTGGTGGCAAAGGCCCGGAGGACGGCGTCCCAAAAAGCTTCTTCCTCGTTTTCGACGAGCGCGTCCTTAACCGCCGAAAAAAACATTTCGGCATAGACAAAATAGCTTTTGTGCTCGTCGGCGCGTATCATCTCTTCCTGGATGCGCAAATCGAACAGGTCGCTCGGGTAGATGGCAAGTCCGTACTTTTGCTTCCTGATGCAATCTTGAAAGAATTTCGAAATCATGTCGGATATTTGGGGTAAAGGATTTGAAACATCATTGAAAATAGTATTTTTATTCGGGATACAGAACCTATGCAACGCTTGTTTAAATTGAAAAAGGCGCTCAAGTCGAGCTCGATCAATTCCTATGCGGAGTTCTTCCGCTCGGGCCGGGTCGCAAACAGGGGACGTGCGCTTTCCCCGCAAGAAATTGAAACGCTCGAAAAGAACGGCAACCGCTCCGCGGACTGGACTCTCGTTTCGGTCGATCCGCTGTTTACTCCCGACCGGATCTTCAATTCGTCGTTTTCGGGAAAGGTTTTTTTGCCCGCGTTTTACGGAACGCTTTTGATGCCCGGGGACGTGTCCTCGCCGACGGGAATCTACTCGTGCACCATTCATGATTCGGTGATTGAAAATTCCCTTTTGCACCATGTGAACCTGATGTCGAACATTTGGGTCTCGCAAGGCGCGGTGGTGCAGAACGTCGCGTCGATTGTCGCAAACGGCAAGGCTCACTACCAGATTGTTTCGGAAATTTCAATCGGAAACGAGATGGGAGGTCGCCCGGTAAAGGTTTTTCCGGATGTGACGTCCGATTTGGTGAAGGCGCAGCTTTTTTCGAAAGTCGATGACGAGACGAATGCGGCCTTTTTTGCACAGCTCGAATCCTGGCGGAACGATGTGGTTTTGCCGTATGGGATTGTCGGGAAAAATGCGATTGTCGCGAATACGAACATTGTGCGAAATTCCTGGATTGGCGAACACGTCCGGATTGATGGTGCGGCAAAGATTCGGAATACGGTCATTCTCGGAAGCCTTGAAGAGCCCACATATATTTATGACGGCGTGATTCTCGAAAACAGCTTTGTGCAGGAAGGCGCCAAAATCCATTCGACGGCGCTCGTCAAGGATTCCGTCCTGATGAAACGCGTCAAGGTCGGAAACAAGGCGATTGTAAATTCTTCCATCCTGGACGCTTGCGTGCACGTGGATGAGGCGGAAGTGACGCACAGCCTCGTGGGGCCATTGACCCAGATGCATCACCATTCGCTGCTCATTGCGGCGATTTGGCCCGCGGGGCACGGAAACCTGGGATACGGCGCAAATGTCGGTTCAAATCATACGAGCCGGATGCCCGATCAGGAGATTATGCCCGGGCTTGGCATGTTTTTTGGCCTTGGCGTAAACATCAAGTTCCCCGCGAACTTTTCGGAAGCTCCGTATTCGACGATTGCGACCGGAGTGACCGCATCTCCGCAGCGCTTGCGCTTTCCCTTTAGTCTGATTCTTCCGGGAGATTCAAAACTTCACAGCGTAAAGTCGAGCCTGAACGAAATTCGACCGGCGTGGAGCTACGGAAAAAACGCCTACGCGGTGGCGCGGAACGCCTACAAGTACAGGCTTCGCGGAAAGGGCTTTGTTGCGTCCGAAGACTCCCTTGTTTTAAGCGACCGGAACGCCTTTTTGGTGCTGGACGCCCTGCACAGGCTTGAATGCGCACAAATTAAGGAAGTCTATACGGAAGACGATATTCCGGGACTCGGAAGCAATTATTTGCGGGAGTCGGCGCGGCACTCGGCGACGCTCATCTACCGAAGTTTTCTGGAACGTTATCTTTTGACAAAAATTGTCACATTCGCGGAGGCGGACCGCTCGCTTCTTCTTCAAAGTCCCTTTGAGGCCCGGAAAAATTTCCCCGGTGAACTTTTCAAGGGCATCGTGAGGGAAGTTCCGCTTTCGGAGTCCTACGAGGAGCTTCTTAAAAGATACCGTACCGTCGAAAAACAGTGGTCCGAGGCCGTTCTCCACGGAACGGACCGGGATGCCGTCCGCGGACGGAAAATTTTTGACGACTACGACGCTTCGCACCCCGCGGATACGGCCTTCCTCGCCTACGAAAAGGCCCGGTTCGAAGAGGTAATTCGACGCTCGACCGTGCTTCTTCGCGAATTGAAGGTGGAAGGCTAGTCGTGACCGCCGCGGAAACGGTCCTGTTTGCGCTTCTTGCGCTTGAGGTGCTTTTGCGCGTTCTGCTCGAAGTTCGGGAGGCTCGCGCCCTGGGCGGAAAACCGGACAGCTTTGCCGTTTTTCGGGTCGTTCCCATTGTAAACGACATTTTCCCCACCGAGGCGAACCCTGTCCGTCGAAAGTCTGGCGGGGCGTTTGAAGCGGCTCACGAAAGGGCCCACAAAAAAGAGCATCACAAAATTGTCCGTGTGCTGTTTCTTTGCGGTTGCGGGCTTTTTTGCGCGCTCGCGCTTGTTGCCGCCGGGGAGGAATTGCGCTTTAATTTGTTCGAACGGTTGGTCCTTTTCCATTTGATGCTTTCCGTTTCGAGAATCTTTTTTCACTTTGTTTGCTTTGCGGAAGAATACGAGGCGGATGCGATTGCGGTAAGAAAGGTGCAGAAGGGGGTCGCGCGTCGCGCTCTCGAGAGCCTTTCCGCGGAGGAGTTTCCTCGGACTCCGCTCTTTGCGCTTGTCTATCGGAAGCATCCGACGGCGGCGATGCGAATCGAAAAGGTTTTGGGCAAACATTCTTGAGGGTTCGAAGAATCCGATAGAATCCATCCCGGACTTATTTTTTAAATTGCTCCTTGAAAAATAAGCGATTCAATTTGGAGTCTAAAATGGCGAAATACGATCCGCAACAAATCGAAACCAAGTGGCAGGCCTATTGGGAATCTCAAAAGACGTTCAAAACCCAAAACGACACGGCAAAGCCCAAGTATTATTGCCTGGACATGTTCCCGTATCCCTCGGGCGCGGGGCTTCACGTGGGGCATCCCGAAGGCTATACGGCGACGGACATTGTTTGCCGCTATAAGCGCGCCAAGGGGTTCAACGTCTTGCATCCGATGGGCTGGGACGCCTTTGGGCTTCCGGCGGAGCAGTATGCCATCCAGACCGGTACGCATCCGAGCGTTACGACCCAGAAGAACTGCGACAATTTCCGTCGGCAGATAAAGAGGCTCGGACTTTCCTATGACTGGGACCGCGAAATCAACACGACCGATCCCAAGTATTACAAGTGGACGCAATGGATTTTTATTCGCCTTTACAATACGTGGTTTGACGAAAAGCTCCAGAAGGGGCGCCCGATTTCGGAGCTTCCCATCCCGGCGGAAGTCGAGGCCGAGGGCAAGGAAGCGGTTCGCAAGTATCGCGATTCCAAGCGCCTTGCCTATTATGCGGATGCCCAGGTCTGGTGGTGCAAACACTGCAAAATCGTTTGCGCAAACGAAGAGGTTCTTGCCGACGGTTCCCATGAAAAGTGCGGGACGAAGGAAGTGGAACGCCGCAACCTGAAGCAGTGGCTGATGCGGATTCCGCTGTATGCCGAACGTCTTTTGAAAGGCCTTGACGAACTCGACTGGCCGCAGGGCGTCAAGGACATGCAAAGAAACTGGATCGGCAAAAGTTTTGGCGCCGAAGTGGATTTTGCCATTGCGGACAAGGAAGGTCGCGCAACGGAGAAAAAGCTCCGCGTTTATACGACCCGCTGCGATACGCTGTTCGGGGCGACCTACATGGTGATTGCGCCGGAGCACAAAATGGTCGCGGAACTGACGACGGAAGAAAACCGGAAGGCCGTCGCCGACTATGTTCACGCCGCCGCGTTGAAGAGCGATATGGACCGCACGGAACTCGCCAAGGAAAAAACGGGCGTCTTTACGGGCTCGTATGCGGTGAACCCGCTGACCGGGACAAAAATTCCGGTGTGGGTCGCGGACTACGTTCTCACGGGATACGGAACCGGTGCCATTATGGCCGTCCCTGCGCACGACACCCGCGACTTCGACTTTGCCAAAAAGTTCGGGTTGCCCATCATCTGCATCATGGAGCCCGATGCGAGCTGCCCCGCGGATTTGCGTCCCAAGGTCCTTGCCGGCGAAGCGTGCTGGCCCGCCGACGGCAAATACATCAACAGCGCAAACGAAACGCTTTCCTTAAACGGACTCTCGAAAAAGGAAGGCCTCAAAACGATGATTTCCTGGCTCGAATCGAAGGGCATCGGCAAGGCGACTGTCAACTACAAGCTGCGCGACTGGCTCTTTAGCCGCCAGCGCTACTGGGGCGAACCGTTCCCGATCATTCACTGGGAAGACGGCGAAATTACGGCTCTCGATGACGAAAGCCTCCCCGTGCTGCTTCCCGAAGTGCAAAACTTTAAGCCGGGCGACGGCGGGGAATCTCCGCTCGCCGGTGCGGAAGAATGGCTGAACGTCGTGGATAAAAACGGTCGGAAGGGCCGTCGCGAAACGAACACGATGCCGCAGTGGGCGGGGTCCTGCTGGTATTATTTGCGCTACATCGACGCCCATAACGACAAGGCCTTTGTCGATAAGAATCTCGAAAAGTACTGGATGCCGGTGGACCTTTACATCGGCGGCGCGGAACATGCCGTGTTGCATCTTCTCTACAGCCGTTTTTGGCACAAGGTTCTGTTTGACCTCGGGCTCGTTTCGACGGAAGAACCTTTTCACAAGCTGTTCAACCAGGGAATGATCCTCGCGTATGCATACGAAGACGCCGCGGGTTCCAAGGTTCCGGTCGATCAGGTGGAAGAAAAGAACGGGAAGTTCTTTGAAAAGGGAACCGGCAGGGAATTGCACCAGATTGTGGCCAAGATGAGCAAGTCGCTCAAGAACGTGGTGAACCCGGACGATGTCGTTCAAAAGTACGGTGCGGATTCGCTTCGTCTGTACGAAATGTTCATGGGACCGCTCGATGCGGTAAAGCCCTGGAATACGCAGGGTCTCGAAGGTATGTATCGATTCCTTTCCCGCGCCTATCGCGCGGTCATCGGCGAAGAAAATGCCGGCGCTTTCTCGGACGGTCCCGTTCCCGAAAGCCTTTCGAAGGTGATGCACCAGAGCATTCTCAAGGTGACCGACGCGATTGAAAAGCTGAGCTTCAACACGGCCATCAGCCAGCTCATGATTTTCAACAACGAGCTTGTCAAGTGCGAAACGCGCTACCGCGAACCATCGGAGGTTTTTGCAAAACTCCTCCAGCCGTTTGCTCCGCACCTCGCCGAAGAAATGTGGGAAGCTCTCGGGCATCAAGGCTCCATCGCCTACGTGGAATGGCCTTCCGCGGACGCTTCCAAGGCGGCGGAATCCCACGTTGAAGTCGTCTTCCAGGTGAACGGAAAGGTTCGCGCAAAGGAATCCGTCGAAAAGAATACGGACAAGGACGCTCTTGTGGAACTTGCCAAGTCGAACGAACGCGTCAAGGCTTATCTCAAGGACATGACAATCGTCAAGACGATTGCCGTCCCAGGAAAGCTTGTGAACTTTGTCGTGAAGCCTTCCAACTAGGCGCTCCCCAAAGCGTAAAAATTGTCTCTAAAAAAGTCGCCCCGGGACGGGGCGATTTTTTGTTAGATCCTTTTGAACTTTTGAAGGTGGAGCTTTCGAAGAATCTTTTCGAAAAGTTCCTTGAGAATGTCCCCGGCGTCGTTTGACCCGATGGCCTTTTGGAGGAGAAGGCTCGTTGGGAAGAGGAGAACCGCGATGAAGGCGGAATAGACGATGAGCGATATGGCGTTGGCTTCGCGTACAAAGTCGTAGGAGATGTTCTCGATGGCGATCGCGATGACGACCATGGCGGCAAAGCTCGCCAGAGCGCGCCCGATGTTTTCGAGTGCGCCTTTCATGCCGGAAGTCCCCGTCTGGCGCGCCCAGAGGAATATCATGCTCGCCACCTGGAAAATGGCGCCGGCGGCGCCGACTATCGGGACGACATAAATGCCGAAGTCCGCGGAGAGGAAAATGTAGGCGGGAATCGTCAAAACGAAAATGCCCGTGTTGATGAGCGTCGGCGTCCACATTTTTTCGCGGGCGTAGAAGGACCGCACAAGAACCGCCTGCAGGCAAAGTCCGAGGCTTGCGGGCAGATACCAGTGCAAAAGCTTGGCCACGTATTCCGTCGTCTCGCGCGTAAAGGCTCCGCGTTCAAAAAGGAGTCTCACCGCCGGGAAGGAAAGCGCCCACACGGTGATGACCGCCGGGACGAGAATGGCGAACATTCTCGAAAGGCTCGACCAAATTTGACGGTTCAGGTCGCCGAGCCTGTTTTCCTTGACAAGGCGCGCCATATCGGGATAGCTCGAAACGCCGACCGAAAATCCGAAGACCGCGACGAGCGTGTACATTACACGGTAGGCGTAGTTGAGGCTTGAAATTCCGCTCGATCCGAAGATTCCGCCAAAGCTCCGAATCACAAATTCGAATGCGAACATGCTGCCCACGCCAAACGACATCGGAATCATCATTTTGAGATAGCGGAGAATATCGGGATGGAGAGGGTTGAACGTCGGCACGTAATGCAGGCCACCGCGGCGCGCCCCGAGAATCTGAAGAACAAAGAATCCGATGAACGCTCCGACGGGAACGCCCCAGGCAAAGCCTTCAAGACCGTGATGCCTTCCGAGAATTCCGCCGACGATAATCGCCAAATTGTAGATGACGCCCGTAAGGGACGGAATCGCGAACTGCTTTCGCGTGTGCTGCAGGGCGACGAGGAAGCTCCCCGCAAAAATAAAGAGCTGCCCCGGCAAAATGATGCGCCCGAAGTATGTCGCCCGGTCAAGCAGCGCCGTGGGAAGGTCCGCAGCCGAGGTAAAGAGGACGATGAGTTCCCGCATCCAGATAAAGGAGGGGATGATTAGGGCGAGGAAAAGCAGCCCGAGCGTGCTCAGAATGTTGCTGAAAAATTTCCAGGCGCCGTCCTCGTCGCTTTTGGCCTTGTAGCCAAAAAAGATAGGGATGAAGACGATGGAGAGAAAACCCGTGCTCACAACGTGATTTAAAATGTCCGGGATTAAAAAGGCGAGGTCCAGTGCGTTTTTTTCGGCGGTGACGCCCGCGGCGCGGGCGAGGAGCATTTCACGGAAAATGCCGAGGACGCGGCTGGCGAGCATGCTCGCCGCGATAATGAGGGTCGCTTTGTTCATTTGTGCGAAAGTTTAGAAAAGTTTTCCGGTGAAAATTTTCAACGGAAAACGGCGTCGTAGGAATTTCCGTTTTGCGGCACGACGGTTCGCGTTTTGGAGGTTTCCCCGTCGCTCCACGAGACGAATGTGCAGCCTGCGCCTTCTTCTGCCGTGAGCGTGACCGGAACCTCGGCAAAGAGCGGAAGCACTGCCGAATTTCTGACCGAAATTCCATCGACCGAAACGGTTCCGCATCCGTTGCTTGTGACGGCAACGCTTTGAATTTCGCCGAGCCCAAAGAAGTCCTTCATCTCGGAAATGACTTTTTCCGGGCGTTCCTTTGCAAAGTTTTTAATGGTTTCGAGGGAACTTTCCATGTAGTTTGCACTGTGGTTCCAACGAGACTGGTCGCGGGAAATTTCGTTTGCAATTTCGCTCATCAGTACGTTGATTCTTGCAAGGACGGTGTCGGCGCTGAATTTTGTCTGGACGAGGGCCGCAAAGCGGTTGATGAAGCGGTTCCGGAAAGTCTCGTTTTTGAGAAGCGCACGGAAGAGAATCGTGTATTCCTTGCCGTTCGGGTAGCCCGAAGCCGTGGAATCGGTGACGAAGTGGAACATGTCGATGTCCGTATATTGCGAGTGTCCGTTGTCAAAGCCCCAGTCCAAGTCGTAGAGGAACCATTTCCATTTGGTGAGCGGCGTGTTTGAGCGCCACTTCTTTTGGTTGTTTCCCGGCCAGTCCTGGTTGGCGACAAACATCTCCGTCTGCATGTAGCTTATGAAGTTGTCGATATCGACCTGGCTTTCGACATAGGCGTAGTTGTCCGCGTTTTGCATGTCGCTTGACTCGACGAACTTTTCGAGGACCTCGTATTCGGCGGAGGAACCTGCCGTTGTGGAGTTGTCGCTCTTGAGAAGGTCGATGGATCCGGCGTCGTAGCCGTAGTTTGTCTCAAAGTAATTTTCGTTGGAACGTTCGCGGATGCTGTGAATGCCGTAATATTCGCCGTTGTAGAAGACGATGGCAAAGCGTCCCTTTTGAAAATCGACGCCGAGGCCTTTTGTGATGCTCGAACTCAGACGATCGCGGATGTAGTCCTGGTAGAAGTTTCCGCCGTTGTTTCTGAAGACGATGTCCTTGAACTCGGTGAGGTTCGGGTAGTCGGGGAATATTTTGTATTCCAGTTTGGAATTGCCGTATTTTTTGCGGAACTTGAGCGCAAAGGATTTTTTTTCGTTGGCGCGGCTGTAGTTGCCGAAAATTTCG
Organism: Eggerthellaceae bacterium; assembly: GCA_963597395.1. Taxonomy (GTDB): domain Bacteria; phylum Fibrobacterota; class Fibrobacteria; order Fibrobacterales; family Fibrobacteraceae; genus Hallerella. The sequence continues at coordinate 18,947 of CAVBPX010000012.1, forward strand.
TAGCCCGCGGGACTTTCAAACGCGGGAGTCCCGACGCCCGGTTCAAAGAAGGCTATCTCGGCGGGGATAGTCTTGTCGAGCCAGTAGTTTGCGCCGTAATGCGGTTCGGCCGCGTTTGCGTCCGGGCCTTCTTCGTAGATGCCGGAGTCCGGGTCAAAGAGCTGGTTCGGGTCCGTGGTGATGAAGGCCGTGGCGATGGTCGGCTGCGTTTCGAAAATGTAGGTTCGCGTGAGGGTTTCGCTCGGAAGCGCGCCGTCGAGGAATGTTTTGACCCGCAGAACTGTCGTCGTGGAAATGGTCGTCGTCTCGGGGCAGACGGCGCTTGTTTCCGTCGGCTCCTTTCCGCCGATTTCGCACCGGGAAACGCTCGTTCCGTCAAACGGAATCGCAATCTGGAAAGGCTCGGAATAAAATCCCGAACTCGGCAGCTCGAAATTGTTTTTCGCTTCGCCCTTGTAGGCAAAGTTTCCGATGCCGAGAGGCGTCGGGTCGGCAAATCCCCAGCCGACGGACGTAAAGGCGAAGGTCTTTCCGGTGGGAACTTTTGGGTAGGCAATGGAATCGCGGAGCGTTCCCGTCGCGTCAAAAAGAAAAAGTTCCCCGCCGGATTGGGGCAGCTTGAAATTTGCATGCGGAAAGTGTCCCTGGTTCCGCGCAACGATCGACGAGAATGTGAACTGGACCTTGTTGTAGTGATTGCTTTCGGCCGAAAAGCGCGTGCCGTAAATGTTTGCAAGGTCCGGGAAGGTTTTTCCCGTCGGAAGCGTAATGGCGTAGGTCGTCGAAGAGTCGCCCGTGCCGGTGATGGTTTCGCCCCAGCATTTCCAGTCGTCAATATCGGGTTGGGTCAAACGGACTTCCAGAGGCTCGCCCTTGGTGATGTAGCCGGTGAGAAGCAGCTGGTTTGCCGAGCCGAGGTCATGCGTATCGCTCGAAGAACCCGTTCCGACGCCTACGAAAATGCACGCGCTGCTCCATCCGAGCTCCTCGTTTTTGCCGAGCTGCATTTCGCCCGAAATTTTTCGCGAACCGTCCACCGTCGAAACGTAGCTTTTGAAAGCCCACGGCTGTGCGACGCTCGTGCCCGAAACGGGCGTGTTTGTCGCATCGCTCCAACCCCAGGCGCCACCGCCGATCATCTCCGTCGAATCGGAAGGCGCTTCGTAATCGGCCCGGTCCTTTTTGGAAAGGAAGACGATAAAAAAGCTTTGCGGCGGAACGACCACGTTCCCGAAAAACCATTTTCTGGAATCGTCCATTGAATTCGAAAGCGCATACCCGGCGAGGTTTACCGCCGTGTCCGCGGGGTTAAAAAGTTCGACCCAGTCGGACTTGTCGCCGTCCTCGTCCTCGTAGTCGATGTTTTGCGGGGAGACTTCCGTAAAGATGACAGGTGCCGTCCGGACAAAAGGCGTCACGGGCTCTTCGGCGCTGGAAGTTTCGGCGGGCTTCGGCGTGTCCGAGCATCCCAAAATGCAGAGCGCACAGAAAAATGCAATGGCAAAAATCCGGAATTTTGCGGTCGTCATGCTTCAAATATAAGCGCTCGACTTAAAGGCGAATGCGTTTTTTCGCTTTTGAATATGCGTTTTGGCGGTTGGGTCTGGAGATTTTCTAGAAAAAGTCCACGTTCAGCTTGGCGCCGTTCCGTTTGATGTCCCGGATGAGCGCGCCGATGTCCTTTGTCAGGTTTGAAAGTGTCGCGTCCAGTTCGCCGCCCTTTTGCAGAATGAGACCCGCGGAATTGTCCGTTTTGTCGAGGCTCGCAAGGACGCCTGAAAGTTGCGTTTTCAGGCTTTTGACGCTTTCCAACAGCTGTTCGAGTTTTTCAAGGGACGTTTTCCCGGAATCCTTTGCCGATGAAAGCTGTCCGGAAATTTCCCCGATGGAACTTTCCAAGTTCTTTACCGCACGGGAAAGGTTCCCGAAAAGGCTGTCGAGCGAGGATTTCCAGGCTTTTCCGTCGGACGAAACTTGCGAAACCAACCGCTTCCCTTTTGAGGTGACCGCTTGAATTTGCGCCCCGTCCTTTCCTTTCGTAAAGTCGTTGATAAAGGCCTTGGCCGTGTCGAGCATCTCTTGAAGACTTTGTATGGACTCCCGCAAATCCGCTTTGGCCGTGTTCATTCCCTTGTCGAACCTTGTGTCGAAAATCGTGTCGCCTTTTTTAAAAAATTCCGGAGATTCGCCGAGGACTATTTCGATTTCGCGGTTCCCCAAAAATCCGGCAGAGGCAAAAACGAGTCTTGAATCCCTTGGAATCCTGACGCTCGAAACGACTTCGAACTGAACGTAGATGAGGGTATCCGTCTTGTGAAAGCGCGTAATGCGGCCTTTGGGAATTCCGCCTATCTTGACGTTTTTTCCGTCTTCCGTGGGGCCTATTTCCGCAAACGCCGCGACGTAGCGCGTCCGTTCGTTGTGCGGACTCAGCGGATGGAAAAAATACCACAAAAGAAAAATCCCCGCGCAGCACAGAAGAATAAAAAGGAGCATCTTCTTGTTGCCGTATCGCGAAAGCTTGCTATTCATAGTCGGCTCCGTCGAGAAGTCCGTCAAACGCGTCGCGCCTCGAAAGGCCCTGGGCCTTGTTCTGGATGGCCTGTTTGAGAACGCTGTCAAATTCCTTGGCCGTATCGATGCCGTTCATTTTCATAAGCGTGTTCATGGCGATGACTTCGGAAATGACGGTGAGGCTCTTGCCCGGCGCGACCGGAATCAGGACCTTGGGAATTTTGACGTCCAGAATTTTTTCATAGGATTTTGAAAGTCCCGTGCGCTCGTAGCTTACGCCCTGTTCCCAAGGCTCAAGCTCGATGACCGCTTCAATCTTCTTTTTGCGGCGGACGGCGGAAATTCCGAACATCGCCTTGACGTCGATGATTCCCACGCCGCGGATTTCCATGTGATGCTTGATGAGGGCGTCCGAGCGTCCAATCAGGGCGTCGCCGATGCGCGTGATGCGGACCGAATCGTCCGCGACCAGACGGTGTCCGCGTTCCACCAGATCGAGTACGCATTCCGATTTTCCGACGTTGCTGTCGCCGACGTAGAGCATTCCCACGCCATAGACATCGACGAGGCTCGCGTGGACGGTCGTATAGGGCGAAAAATACTGTTCCAGAAAATTTTGCGTTTCCTTTGCAAAGTCGAACGTGGAAAGTTCCGACGTCATGAGCGGCACGTTCTGTTTTGTGCACAGTTCCAAAAGCTCGGGGTGCGGCTTAAGGGAATGCGTTAAAATCCACAGTGGGGATTTGAAATGCGAAAGTTCCGAAAAGATGCGCTTGCGCGCTTCCGCTCCGACGTGTTCGAGGTAGCTCCATTCCGTCGTTCCTATCATCTGGATTTGATCCGGATTGTAGCCTTCGACATATCCCGACATGGCAAGGCCCGGTCGGTGAATTCCGATGTGGGAAATTTCCGTCCCGAGCGAAGTCTCCGGCGTGTGGAGCGAAAGTTTTAGCCTTTGACGAAAATGCCTATAAAAATCAAGCACCGGGCATGACGCTCGGTACTTGATATCCAAATTGTCAAAGCAGCGGTAGGCCACTTTAGTTTTTGCCTGCGGCGAGATCCGCCACGGACTCCGACTGGTGGGCGTTCTGTTTTTCGTTCGCCTTCTTGAGCTGGCTCTTGGCGCGTTCAAGCGCGACGTCAATCGCCTTGCCCATATTCTCCTCGTCGGCGGAGGCTACGATAACCGTGCCCTTGACATTGAGGGAAATATCGCATTTGCGGTTGAGATCGCCGGCGCGGTCGAGGACAATGGAAGCGGCGGTGATGTTCGGGTAGAACTTGCCGAGCGCATCGACTTCTGCTTTTAAATGATCCTGGGTCGTATCCGAAATTGTGCAATGACGGGCAGAGATTTGAACTTCCATAACGTACCTTCCGGTTAAGGGTGAAACTCTTGCGGAGGCTTTCGCCTCCCATTCAAAGGATATACATCTTTCTCGCTCGAAAAAGAAGGATTTTTGCGAAAAATTTTCCTTTTTTACCTCTAAAATGGAATAATTCCTTGAATTTCGGCCGTTAGGATTTGCGAAGCCTTGCCGGGAGAATCTTCAGTTCCTCGCGGTACTTGGCGACGGTCCTGCGGGCGACTTTCATCCCCTGTTTTTCGAGAGCCTCGGTGATTGCCTGGTCGGAGAGGGGAGCCTTGCGGTCTTCGGCCTTGACCAGTTCGCGGATGGCGTCGAGAATCTTCGCTGAACCGATGGAACTTCCGTCGGCCTGGGTGACGCCCGAGCTGAAGAACTGCTTGAGCTCGTACACGCCATAGGGCGTATCGACGTATTTGCCGTTCGTTGCGCGGTTGACGGTGCTCGGGTCGCGGTGAACCTCGTCGGCGATGTCCTGGAGAATCATCGGCTTCAGGTTTTCCGGGCCCTTGGCAAAAAAGTCGTGCTGCTTTTTGAGAATGGCGTTCATCACCAGTTCGATGGTGCTGTGGCGGTTATCGACGCTCTTGAGAAATGAATTGGCCGCGTTGAGCTTTTCGCGGACGTATTCTTTGTCCTTTTTGCTCGCATTCGGATTTTGCAAAAGCTTTCGGTAGGTTTCGTTGATGTGCAGGTGCGGAATGTGGTCGCGGTACATGACGACCTTGAAGTTTCCGGGCTCCGTTTCGACAACTTCCATGTCGGGGACTATCGACTGGACGGGTGCGTTGTTGATTTGGGCGCCCGGGTGCGGCGAGAGCCTTGAAAGCTCGTGCACCGCGTTCTGGACATCCTCGGTGGAAACGCCTAGAGCCTTGGCGATGGCCGCATATCGCAATTCCCTGAGCTCGGAATAGTGACTTTCGAGAATCCGGATGGCGAGCGGCGAAAAGTCCGGGATGCGGTAGGCCTGAATCAGCAGGCATTCGCGGAGGTCGCGCGCTCCGATGCCCGGCGGCGTAAAGGACTGCAGCACGTGAAAGGCTTCCTGCACGGGGTAGGAGGCTTCTTCGAGAGGCTTTCTTTTTTGCAAAACGTCTTCGACTTCGAGAATGTCGGGGTCGTTTTCTTCCGGGCCGTGTTCTTGCGAAAGAAGGTTCCCCTCCGCGGGGGCGAGAAATCCATCGTCCCCGACGCATCCGATGAGGTATTCGACGATTCGCACGATGCGCGGCGGGCGCTTCCATTCCCGCAGCTGGTTTTTGAGAATGTCCTGCATGCTGAGGCCGCGGGTCGGTTCCATGTGCGTGTCGTCGTCGGGATCCCTGCCGCCTAAGTCCCTGTAGGGAGCTTCCGCATTGCGGAATCCGTCCTCCATGTATTTTTCCCAGTCGATGGAATTTTCGTCACCGGGTTCCATCAGGTCGTGGCTGTTGTCGTCGCCGTCCTTGCCCGAGCTTTCGCGGGTCGGTTCGTCGATGGATTCCAGTCGGCTGTCGGGTGCGTCGTCCGCTTCGAGAAGAGGGTTCTCTTCGAGTTCCTGCGAAATGGCCGCTTCGAGTTCGAGCGAGTTCATTTGCAACATTTTGACGGACTGGAGCATTTGCGGCGACAGGTTTTGTTCCATGCGCACGCCTTGCTTCAGCTGTATTCCCAAGTCCATACGAAGCTCCTTTAGTCGAGGCGGAACGATTCGCCGAGGTAGATGCGCTTTGCCTCCTCGTTGTTTGCGAGGTAGTCCGAGGAGCCTTCGGTAAGAACCTGGCTCTTGTACATGATGTAGGCGCGGTTTGTGATGGAGAGCGTCTCGCGGACGTTGTGGTCGGTAATCAAAATGCCCATGCCCTTGTCCCGCAAGGAGGAGATGATGGACTGGATGTCGGAAACGGCAATCGGGTCGATTCCTGCGAACGGTTCGTCGAGCAGAAGAAAGTCCGGGTTTGCGGCGAGTGCCCGCGCAATTTCGAGCCTGCGCCGTTCGCCGCCCGAGCAGCTCATCGCCTTCGTCTTTCGGATGTGGGTAATCTTAAATTCTTCGAGAAGGCTTTCAAGGCGTTCCTTGCGCTCCTTGCGCTTTAGACCCTGCGTCTCGAGAATCGCCATGATGTTGTCCTGGACGCTCATCTTGCGAAAGATGGAAGCTTCCTGCGGCAGATAGCCGACGCCGAGACGCGCCCGCTGGAACATCGGCTTTTCGGTCATCTCGACATCGTCGAGGAAAATGTGCCCGGCATCGGGCCGGACCATTCCCACTATCATGTAGAACGTTGTGGTCTTTCCGGCGCCGTTCGGACCTAAAAGTCCGACGACTTCGCCCTGCGAAACGCTGATGGACGCTTCGTTCACCACTTTTCGCCCGTTGTAGATTTTGGAAATTTTTTCGGTGCGGATTGTGCGTATTAGGTTTTTCATTTTCCGCTCCTCTTCTTTTTTGAAAATGTTTTGGGAGGTTTCACGGGCGACTTGGATTTTTTCTGTGAAACGGCCTTTGCCGTATCGGCAGTCGCCGTGTCCGCCTGCGGGAGAGCCTTGGGCAAAATTTTTTGCTTGGAAAGGTCGATGTAGCGACCGCTCGCGAGGGTCTTCGTGCCGGCGAGTTTCAGATGTTCGACCTTTCCTTCGTCAAAGGCGATTCGGATGGTGTCGCCCGCCGCCTCGTTTTTGCCCTCGATGACCCTTTCTTTTTCGCCGATGTGAAAGTACGTGCTCTGGGCGCTTCCCGAAATGAGTGCGCCGTGGAGCTTCCCGTTTTGAAAGGAAAGGTCGAGCCTTCCGCCCTCCATGCTGTTTTTGTAGTCGGCAAAGTCCGCTTCGTAAAAGGTCCCGTGTGCGTTGAGGTTCACATACAGGCTTTGAATCTTGTCGTCCGCAAATTCCGCGTAGAGCGTGTCGCCGACGGCTTCCGTAAACTGGTCCGGCTTTCCGCGCTTGCCCTTTTCGTGCTGCTTTCCGTGGGCGTTTCGGATGACAAGCGCGCTTTTGAGCGTCCTTTTGTCCGCATCGACCGTGAGGTAGATGGAGTCTCCGGTGAGCTCATAGCCGTCCATGGTGAACTTGGGGCTTCCCTTGAGCGAAACCCAGCTGTTCTTTTTGTCGAGGTATCCCGTGTCGCATGTGACGACCATGCTCCCCTGCGTAATGACGACGTTCTTGAACGCCCGGGCAAATTCCGCATTCTGGTCGAACGAGATGAACTCCGCGCGGACGGCCGTCGTGTCGATTTTTCCGTCCTTTTGAACCTGATATTGATGCAAAAGCGGCTTCTGGGTGAGCGTCAGAATCTTGTCTTTTTTGTTGTAAACGAGATGGTTCCCGAAAAATGCGTAAGTTCCGGCGGAATCCTTGGCTTCGACCGAGCCTTTGGCCGTGGCTATTTCCGTCTTTCGCTGGTAGGTGCCGTTTTTGGCCTTGATGTAGCCGTCGGGATGCGTAAAGACAAAGTTTCCGTTGCAATCGACCTGGTCGTTGTTTTTGTTCCACGTGGCGCGACCGGTGCGAAATTCGATGGAATCGTGTGTAAAGCGGACCCGCCCGTTCAAAAGGAGAAATCCCGCCTTGCGCATGGCGGCGAGGCTGTCGGCGTGGCGCATTACGAGCGGAGACGTTTGCGCGTAGGAAAGTCCCGCGGAAAAGAAGGCAAAAAGGGCGAGGATTGCGAACCGGAATTTCACTTGCGGCCTCCGACAGGCGGCCTGTGCGGAGCTTGCGACATTTCCTCGGCGTTCTGTTTTTCGTCTTCTTCCTTGATACGCTTGGCCGCGTCCTGGAAAATGCCCGTCACCTCGGAGAGAATGTGCCAGTTTTCCATCTTGGCGTCGCTTTCGAAGCCCTTTCCCTGCAGCACGTCGCCGTCTTCGCTCACGACGCGGACGTAGCTTTCCGTTTTGACCAGATTGTCCTTTTTATGCCACAGGAGGGAGTCCGCCCGGACGCTAGCCCCTTTGGGCGTGAGCGCATAGACGTGCCCGTAGGCGTAAACGTAGCTCATCCGGTTGTCGAGCGTCCCCGAATCCGCGCGGAGGAATGCGGAATGTTCGCCCGTGGAGTCAAAAATATCGACGAGAATCGGCTTCGCAAAAATTTTTTCCGTTCCACCCCAGCGTTCCAGGTAGGCCGTTTTTACTTTCCAGGAAAGGTTTTCGTTCTCGTAAAAGTCAAGGAGGGTCGTGTCCGTAAAGAGCATCATGGGGCGTTCGACCGCTTCGCCGTCGGGGACCGGTTCCTCTTCGGGCTCTTCGCAGGCCGTCAAAAGGAAAAAGGCCAAAATGCCTGTGAACGGGAGCGTCCGCAGCGTGCTTTTGACCTGTCTTAGCAAAAAATATGCCATCGCTTATTAAAAATACAATAATTGAAATCTTCGGATGGAATATTGGATATATTTAGGGAAGGGAACCTCTAAAAATTGCTTTGGTAAAGAAAATTTGAGTGAGACCAAGCGATGGCGGGAATGACTGCCAGCGCGAAGCATCGCTGCCAAATTTTTGAAAATTGAATTTTTAGAGGTGACCGGTAATCAAAATGGAGTTTTTATGGAACTGAAATGGTGCAATCCCGACGCGGAATTCGATCGTCTGATTCTTTCGATTGACGTGGGCGGGACGAATACGAACCTGGGACTGGTCGCTTTTAAAAATGGCAAGTTTACCCTGGTGATGAAGGCGGACTACGCTTCCGGGAAAATTTCCGGCCTCGAAGGGCCCATTGCCGAAACGCTCAAAATCGCTGCGGAAAAGCGTCCGGACCTGCGCCCGAGCCACTGTTGCATCAGCGCGGCCGGCCCCGTTGCGGAAAACCGCTGCGTCATGACGAACCTCGAATGGCGCGTCGATGGAAACGATCTCACCACAAAGCTCGGAATCCCCGTAATGGTCGTAAACGATTTCGTCGCAATCAGCTACGGCATCCCGACGCTCGACGTGAACGACGAAAGCCAAATTTTCAGAATGCCGCACCTCGACGGTTCCACTCCCGAACCGCTTCCCGCTACAAAGGCCGTCATCGGCCCGGGCACCGGAATGGGCGTTTCGTTCCTCGCGTTTGACGGCAAGCGCTATATCCCGGCGTGCTCGGAAGGCGGGCATGTCACGTTCGCCCCGTTCGATGCCGACTCCCAGGCGTTCCGCGACTACATGCAAAAGCGCATCGGGCAGGTTCCCGGCGTGGAGCCTCTTTGCGCGGGCCAGGGACTTGCGCACCTTTACGAATGGTGGCGCGATACGCGCGGAGTCCCCGACAACGAGGCCTTCCAAAAAATCGAATCGACAGTCTGGAGCGACCGTCCCAAGTACATCAGCCGTGCGAGCGATACGGATCCCGTCGCGGCCGAGATGATGCGCCTGTGGGTCAAAATGCTCGCCCGCTATGCGAGCGACGTCTGCGCCATGCTTCTTCCGTTTGGAGGCTTTTATCTCGCGGGAGGCGCCATGCAAAAGGATTTGCGCTGGCTCGTAAACGACAACCTGTTCATGAAATATTTCGAAAGAAATTACAACCCGAACATCCTTCCGCTGTTGAAAAAAATTCCGGTCTATGTCATCAAGGATTACAGCATAAGCCTTTATGGCGCTGCCAATGCGAGCGTAAATCTCCAGGCGTAGGCTAGGACTTTTTCTCCAGCACGCCGAAGGCCCGCTCAATCGTCTCGCGATCCATCCCGAAAATTTCGTGGAGACGTTCGACGCGGTCCCGGGGGTTAATCGTCTTCATGCGGGAACCGTTTTTGTCGCGGACAAGAAGGTTCCCTTTTTGGTAGTAATACTGGATGCCTTTTTTGCGGTCGAGCCTGTTGAGCACGGGGTAGGTCATCATTTCCTTTTCGAACGAACGGCTCCAGTGATACTGAAAATCCTTGGGGGAAACGCCCCGCATATCGAAATCGAACCGGAGCTTCATCGGTCCGCGGAGCGACCCGGTGTAAAGCGAAAGCGTTCCGTTTTCAAGGTCCAGACGGACCGCGTTGGGGGAAAGCGGAAAAAAAGCCTGCGACTTTTGAAACGGAATTTCCGGCGGAATCTTGAGCGGATCAAAAATCAAGTAGCCCGGGTCGAGCAAAAAGCTTTCGCCGTCGGCAGGAAGAAGCAGCGCGCAATGGACGTTTTTTTCGATGCGCTTGTCGCCCATCAGAAGTTTCGGGTCGTAGCCCATCCGGCGAAGTTCCTGGTAGAGGTGCCACGTGAGACTGAAGCACGTTCCGCCGCCCATCCACGCGTCCAGATCGTTTTCGTAGCTGTCGTCGAGCTTTCGCGCCCGGTCCGCATCCTTCGCCTCGGCAAAGCGGATGATTTTTGTCAGATTCTCGTAGGTGACGTGCGAAATGCGCTCGCAAAGGTCCAGAACTTCCTTTTGCACGGCGCTAGAACCTTAAGAATCCGTCGCCCAAAAATTTGAGCGGAAGGACTTTTGCCCGGGACTTTTCGTTTTTGTCAAAAAGAATCGCCGCACCGGAAAGAAAGTTGAGCCAAAGCCTGGGCGTAAACCGGATGTCCGTCCAGTGCGAAAGAAACGGGACTATCCACGCGTCATGCGAACAGAACACGTTCACTTCGGCGCTCGAGTTTTCGAGCAAAAATTCCAGCAGCTTTTCGGAGCCTTCCGCAAGCGGCAAAAATCCGGGGAGGGAACCTTCGCGAAGAAAGCGGCAAACGGCGGGGTAAAAGCCTTCCTTCAGGTAACGCTCGTAGTCCGCAAACCCGCATACGTAAAAGTCGCCGAGAGGTTCGAGTGGAACGACCTTTTCCGCGTCCGAATATTCCGGGACGCCGCTTCCGCTTGCCATAAGCGCTGCCGTTTCGCGGCAACGGAAAACGGGACTCGATCCGAAAAAATGTGTTCCGGTAAAAGCGGAAAGTTCCCTGCCTGCGGCGAGTGCCTGGGCGCGGCCCGTTTCGGTCAGCGGGACTTTTTCCCCGTAGCCTTCGTCCTCCGGCGTAATGTGGCGGCGTTCCGCGTGTCTGACAAAAAATGTCACATGTTCACCGGGCTTTTTTTCTTTTAAAATGTCGTTTGCCGAAAGAAAGTTCATGCGAAAAGCTCCGAAACGAACGGTGCGAGAAGTGCGCACCAAATCAAATGTCCAATGAAAAAGCTCGCAATCCCGAGTAAAAATCCGCCGATGACGTCCGAGAACCAGTGCACTCCGAAATAGACGCGCAAAAATCCCCATGAAAGCGGAAGGAACATCATCACGATGCCCGCCGCAGGAACGCTCAAAAGGACGGTCGTCGCCACCGCCAGATTGTTCATCGTGTGCCCGGACGGGAAACTGTATTTGTCGAGCGGCGGAACGAGCGCCTTGAATTCCTTAATGGCGTCAAACGGACGACGGCGTTTTGTCGAAAGCTTTACAATCCAGTAGAGCGCAAGCGAAGCGACGACGGACGGGAGAACCTGAAAAAGAACAAGCGCCAAATATTTGGGTCCGTAAAAAGCAAAAATCAAAATGGCGATGAGCGCCCAAACGTAGCCGTCCCCGAGCCGCGTGTAAAACCGCAGGAATTTGTCTGCTTGGTCGGAAAGTCTGTGCGTGTACAGATAGCGCGAAAACTTTTCGTCCGAATTTGCAATTTTGAAAATGACGTTTTGAAACATCGTGAAAAACGCGTTAGAGAATGTTTGCCGCTTTCAAATTTTCGATGGCCTTTCCTCGGTGACTCAGTGCCTGCTTTTCTTCGAGGGACATTTCCGCAAAGGTCCTGTTCTTTCCGTCGGGCACAAAAAGCGGGTCGTAGCCAAAGCCTTCCTTGCCGCGAAAATCCTCGATGATGCGCCCGCGGCACTCTCCGCGGACGAGATGCTCGGAGCCGTCTTCCGAAACGATAAAAAGCACCGATACAAAGCGCGCGGACCGGTCTGCCTTTCCTTGCAGCTCGCGGAGAAGCTTTTCGTTGTTCGCAAGGGAGTTCCCGTGGACGCCCGCAAAGCGTGCGCTGTGGATTCCGGGGGCGCCGCCGAGGGCCGTCACTTCGAGACCGGAATCGTCCGCAATGACGGTTGCCGAAATGTTTTTTTCTTTTAAAAACTTTACCAGGGCGAGCGCCTTGATTTTTGCGTTTTCCGCGAAGGAAGAACCGTTCTCTTCGACGTCCTCGGAAAATCCGACATCCGATTGCGTGCAAAATTCAAAGTTCGCGGATTCAAAGGCCTTGGCAAATTCCCGGGCCTTTCCCGGGTTTCCCGTTGCGATGACCACCCGTTTTTTCATGCCTCGCCTCTTTCCGATTCCGGATTTCCCTTTTTTGAAAGGGCTTCGAGCTTTTGCTTGATTTCCGGGAGAAGCTCGTATTTTTCGTGATAGACGGCGCTGACCTTTTTGCACAAAAGTTCAAGCTTGGAACGCTCCTCGGGAGCATTTTCGTTTGTACGCAATTTGCGAATCGAATCGATGATGGACTCGACGTCTTGCGGGCTTCTGTAGGGCGACATAAAGCGTTTAAAACGTTCGGCGCTTTTGCAAAATTCGTCCTCGTTTTCGGCGCGGTAAAGCAGGTGCGGAATGACCTGCCGCTCCAAAAGTTCTTGCAAGTCGCCTATGAGCGTAAGAAGGTTTCCGTTGCCGGGCAAAAATTCGCCGCTTTCCGGTTTGCTCGTAATGAGGCCGTCCTTTTCTATCTGGGAAAGAAGCTCGTTGATGTAGGCCTGCTCCTCGACGTTCTGCTGTTCGCGAAACTTTGCCTGGTAAAGAATTGGAAGGCTCGTGATGCAGAGGTGCGCTTGGCTCATGCCCGAAAATTCGCCGATGTAGTAGATGTCCGCTTCTTCGGAAAGGAGTTCCTCTTCGCTTTCAAAGAACATGATCTTTGCCGGGACGGGAATAATTTCCATGCTCGAAAGTTCTTCGAGGCGGTCGCGGAAGGACTCGAGATCGACGCCTTCGGGAAGTTCCCCGCCGCGTTCCCGGATGTGTTCAATCAGATCGTTTAAGCCCTTGTCAACGGAAGATCCCATCTCGCGCTTCATAAAGCTTTTGAGGGTGCTGTTTTGCTTGAACTCCCCGCTTACGGCGAGAAGCCCGTTCCGAACCATGGACTGGAACGGTCCGCGGAGGGCTCCCTGGTCGTTCTTAAAAGCGGAACTTGAAATTTTCGCATAGGCGATCATCCGGCCGCAAAGCTTTTCCGGGTCGCCTTTTTTTTGTTCGATTCCCAGCATAAAGGTTCCGTTATCAGTAGAGTTTTTTGGCCGAGACGAGTTCGCCGCCCTTTTCGCCAAAGAGAACGGCGGTCGATCCGGGGTAGGACTTTTCGAAGAAGGTCTGGAGCGTTTTTACGGCAAAGTCCGGGTCGAAGCCGATTTCGTACCCGACGTTGTCCGAAAGTACGATGCCGAAGTGCAGGGCACCCGGTACGCGGCGGTTGATGTAGGCGGCGAGTTCCTCGTCGGAGTTCACGACATCGGTCGGTGCGCGTCCGTCGATGTTCATCGGGTCGCGGGTGCTGAGGTTTAACGGGTAGAACCGTTCCGAGGCGAGTTGCGAAGTGGCGAGATAGAGCGTATTGCCGACAAAGATTCCGATGGAATCGTCCTGTACGTAGCGGATTTCGACGGTGAATTCGGTAGCCGAGGCCTTTTCCTTGATTTCGAGTGCGGAAGGCCCGCACGCGCAAAAGACGAGAGCGGCGCAAAGGACAAAAAGGGCGGAGAAGATTTTTTTCATGGGAAACTCCTTAGGTCTAAAATATACAATTCCAAAAAGCCGTGTGTTTTTAAAGGATGGTTTCGCCCTTTTGACTTTTTGAAAAAAATTTTGGACAAATGTACAATTTCCCGAAAAATTTGTATATTTTACAATGTTGATTAAAACGATAGGATTTAACATAAGGAGACAATCCAATGGCAAAAGTCAACCAAATCACGGATCTCATCGGAAATACGCCGCTTGTCCGCATCAACAAGCTGAACGAGAGCGAGGCCGAGGTCTATGTCAAGCTGGAATCCTTCAACCCGCTTTCGAGCGCAAAGGACCGCGTCGCCATGGCGATGATCGAAGCCGCGGAAAAGGACGGCAAGCTTTCGAAAAATTCCGTCATCATTGAACCGACCAGCGGAAATACGGGCATTGGGCTTGCCTATGTTTCGGCGGTCAAGGGCTACCGCCTGATTCTTACGATGCCCGAGACGATGAGCATTGAACGTCGAAAGCTCCTCGCGGCTCTCGGCGCGGAAATCGTTCTCACGGATGGAAAGTCCGGGATGAAGGGCGCCATCGACAAGGCTCAGGAAATTGCGGAAAAGACTCCGTCCTCGTTTATACCGCAGCAGTTCGAAAATCCGGCCAATCCGGAAATTCACCGCAAGACGACGGGTCCCGAAATCTGGAAGGATACCGAAGGCAAGGTGGACGTCTTTATTTCCGCGGCGGGAACGGGCGGAACGGTGACGGGCGTCGGCGAATTTTTGAAGAGCAAAAATCCGAACGTGAAAATCGTTGCTGTCGAACCGGATACGTCCGCGGTTCTCTCCGGAAAGCCCGCGGGCCCGCACAAGATTCAGGGCATCGGAGCGGGCTTTGTTCCGAAGATTTACAACCCGAAGGTCGTCGATGAAATTTATCTGACGAACGATGTCAAGGCGGGGACTGTTGCACGCCGCGCCGCCAAGGAGGAAGGCCTTTTGATTGGCATTTCTTCCGGTGCGGCCCTCGAAGCGGCGCTCACCATTGCGAAGCGTCCCGAAAGTGCGGGCAAGACGATTGTCGCCTTCCTTCCGGACACGGGCGAACGCTACCTCTCGACGTGGCTTTTTGAAGAAAAGTAGAAACGTTGAAAGTTAGGAAAGACTCTGCCGATTGGCGGAGCCTTTTTTTGTTCTGAAAATTTTTTTACAAACGAAAAAACAACTAAACGATAATTTTTGAACTATCTTTCTTAAAAATTTGGGAATGGAATTATGTGCAACAAAACATCAATTATTTTTTTATGTTTTGCCGTTAGCGAGATAAGAAACGGGGAGATCCTGTGGGGAACCCCCTGGAACGGAACCGACACTTCGGTAAAGGCGGAATATGCCAATGTGCAGAACTAGTTTCGTATTGTTCCTTTTGGGCGTCCTTGCTTTTGTGTTTTCCGGCTGTGCCGTTTCGGCTTCCGGGAACCTGCTGGGCGAGGCCGCCGTAACAAGGTTTTCAACGAAGGAAAAGAAATTTCGATTTGTCGAAGCAGGGCAAACACTTGTTGCGGCCGGTGAAGATCGGTTCATTTCATCTTCACATTGTGATACAGAAATTTCTGGTGGTTCCTTGAATTTAAGGGCCAGTCTGTTGTCTTTAAATTATTCCCTTTTAGGGCAAGGCGGCGGATTATTTCTTTCTGTTCCGCTCACGATTCCTTTGGACATCGGAATCCGACCCAGTTTTGTCCAATGGGTAGGGCCTCTCTATTTCGGGGCCGGGGTCTCCTTTGTTGGAGGATTTTATCCAAATCAACAAGATGATTCCGAGCCTGATGCAGACGACTCGTTTGGACGCTTTGACGGGTTCATCCTCTACAACTTTGGCGGCGGAGCCATGTTCGATATCGGAAAAAGGTTCTCATTGGGAGCCTATGCAAATTATGAACGGATGGCGTTGAACAGCGCAGGTTCGGTTGTAAAGAATTATGGTTTTCATTTGGATTTAAATCTTTTTGGAGATGATCATAGCAATGAAAATTTGCCGGCCTATGCAAAACGTGTTAACGTGATGACCCTCGGAATAAACGCTTTTATCAAGACGAAATACCCCTTGGGATTTTATGCGGAATACAGCCCGGGAGAGCTGATGTATAATGACGGCTGGTGGAAAATTCGTTCGGGAATGGTTCTGCTTTACTGAATGCTTCTTGGCCAAGGCAATTTTTAGAGGTGACCATAACTGTGTTTCCTAAACCCGGTCTTTCAAAAGTTTTAAAAGTTCCAAGTTGATAAAATTGCTTTGTCGCAAGTTTTCGTCGTCGGACGGGACGCCGCAAAAGGAAGGCTCCCCGCAAATATCCACGCCGAGGAGCGTTCCGCGCGAGAGAATTTGGTCGAGAAACTTTTTAAGCTTGAGAAAGGGGAGGCTTCCGCCGTCCCAGTTCGTTTTGAGTTCCGCTTCCGGCAAGACGTCCTTGTCAATGGAAACGTAGAGCGGGTGGCGGAAAAAGGTTTCGTCCGGGAGAACCTTTTGGACCGCGGATTCGGTATTGCATTCCTCTTCCGAAAGGATGCGGACCTTTTGGCGGTAGGACGGCGGGACTTCCTTGGCGGAGGATTCTCCGATTCCGACGAGAAGCGCACTTTGCAAAAAGGGATTCCCGTCGCAAACGGCCTTGACCCAGCTTCCGCACGAAAGAATTCCCTCAAATGCCGGAGGCTGCATATCGGAATGATGGTCGAATACGACGAGCGAAAAGTTTTTCCGAATACGGTCCGTCCAGAGCTTTGTCATGTAATGCGTGTTTCCGGAGTCGATAAAGTGCACGCCGTGGACCGGGTAGGCTTCGATCGCTTGACGGAGAGCCTTTTCCGCATCGGAATCCAGATAGCAGTCCGTTCCGGAAATTTGTGTACAGTCGATTTCGCGCGCGGAGCCTTTCCAAAAATCCTCGGCTCCGTAGATTCCGGAAAAGTTCATCACGACGGACTTCATGCGAGTCGCTCCAGCTTGGCCGAAAACTGCAAATTGCGGACGGTTTTTAAAGTGTCGAACTGGATGACGTAGCAGGATTCCTTCGCGTTGACGTCAACGATTTTTCCTTCGCCGAAAACAGGATGCCGTACGCGGTCGCCGACAAACAGGAGGTTTTGCAAAAGTTCCAGACGGGAGGTGTCTTCGCGGATTTTTTCAAGCGTGCGCGCCCGCAAGTCTTCGGGCAGGGGGCGGACTGTTTCCAGATTTTTTTCGCCCGCGTCAAAGAGAAACCGCGACGGATACTTGCTCAGGTTCGCATCCCCGCCGCCTTCGTTCTCGGAAAGGAAAAGCCTCTCCTGTGCACGGGTAAAGGCGACATAGGCAATGCGGCGTTCTTCTTCGAGTTCTTCCATGGTCGTCACCTGGGCGCTCGGGAAAAGGCCCTCGGAAAGTCCGCAAATGAAGACGTTTCTGAATTCGAGCCCTTTGGCCGCATGGACGCTCAAAAGCTTGATGGCGTCCGCGCGATCTTCCTTGTCGAGGTTCCCGTAAAGCGAAACTTTCGAAAGAAAACTTTCGAGCGTTTCGTCGGGATCCTTTGACGCCTCTTCGACCATGCGCTTGAGTTCCGAAAGGTTGTCGAGACGGTCCTGGTCCGCGTCCATCCGCGCGAATTCCGTAAAACCCGAACGTTCGAGAATTTCTTCGAAAACGTCGTCCAATTTTTTTTCGGAGAGTTTTTTTTCCGTTTCCTCGATGGCCGCTACGTATTTGACGGCACCGGTCCCGCGGAAAACGGCTCCGTTCAAATTTCCCTTGAGCGCCTCATACAGGGAAATGCGGTTTGCCTGTGCGTAGTCCCGCAAAAAGGCGATTTTCTTTTTTCCGATTTTTCGACCGGGAATGTTGATGGTCCGCAAAAAGGCGATGTCGTCCTTGGATGTGAGCATTCGCAGGTAGGCGACCGCATCCTTGATTTCGCGGCGCGCGTAGAACGAGACACCCGAAAGGACCCGGTAGGGAATTTTGTTTCGGATTAAAGTCTCTTCAACGGGTCTCGACATAAAGTGCGAGCGGTAGAGAACGGCGATGTCCCCCGCGGAGGTTCCGCTTTGGATGAGAGCCTTTATGTTTTGAACGATCCAGTCCGTTTCTTCGGCGGGGAACTTTCCGTGAAAGTAGAGGGGCTTTGGGCCGTCCTTTCGCGTCGGATGGAGAACCTTTGGGAAACGCACGACGTTGTGCGAAATCAGCTCGTTCGCGGCGTTTAAAATTTGCGGGGTGCTGCGGTAGTTTTCGGTGAGAAGAATCGTCTTTGCGTCGGGATAGGTTTTGTCAAAATCCAGAAAGAGCCGCACATGCGCACCGCGCCAAGTGTAGATGGTCTGGTCGCTGTCCCCGACGATAAAGAGGTTCCCGTGCTTTTCCGAAAGAATCCTTGCAATTTCGAACTGCTTGCCGCTCACGTCCTGAAATTCATCGACAAGAACGTATTCCATGCGGTTTTGCCATTTTTCGCGAATGTCCGGAAAGTTCTTCAGGATGTAGGCCGTAAAGTTTATCAGGTCGTTAAAGTCCAGTCCGTAATTCTTTTTTTGCTCGTAGAGGTAGCGGGCAAAAATTTGGGAATCGCGGTCGGGTTCGGTCTGAATCCGGTCCAGAATCTTTTCGGAGGAAAGGGCGATAAAATCCGGAATGTAGTCAAGCGAGGCCTTGCGCATTTCCAGAACGTTGTCGATGGTTCGCTGCATGGTCGTATCGCGCAGCGTAATTTTCATATCGGCAAAAATGCGCGTGAGAATTTCGCGCTCGTCCTCGGTGTCGAGGATGATGAAATTTTTGGGATATCCGAGCGAGTGGATTTCTTCCTTGAGGAACCTTGTACAAAAGGCGTGTATTGTGCTGATGAATCCCAGGTCCAAGTTGCCGAGAGCTTTCCGTACGCGGGTTTTCATCTCGTTTGCGGCGCGGTTTGTAAACGTGACGGTCAAAATATTTGCCGGGGAAATTCCGAGTTCCGATACGAGGTAGGCGTAGCGCGCCGTAAGGGCGCGCGTCTTTCCGGTGCCCGCGCCCGCCATGACGCGTATGTGTCCCTCGGTGGTTTTAACCGCTAAAAGCTGTTCAGGATTGAGCGAAGAAAGCATTGCCTGGAAAACCCTCGCAGCCCGTTGCGCGATCAGTTTCCGCGTTCCGACATCGAAAGAAGAAATGTTTTGAGCGATTCAATCAGCTCGGTCGCCGGGAGCGAATCCGAAATTTCCATGGCGTCCGAAATGTGTCGGAGGGCCGTTCCCTTGGCCTTTTCAAAGGCTCCGCCGGCTTCAAGGCGCTTGCAAATTTCTTCGGGGATTCCCGGCTCGGTGGCTTTTTTGAAAAGTTCTTTGAGAGAGTCCTTTTCTTCCTTGGAAACGCTCTGGAAATAATAGATGAGCGGAAGCGTGACGAGGCCGTTCGAAATGTCCGTGAACTTTGCCTTGTCGAGGTCCTTAGCTCCGACGCCGTAGTCCAAAAGGTCGTCGATAATCTGGAAGGCCGTTCCGAAGTGCGACCCGAGCTTTGCGCACTGTTCGATGCGGGCTTCGTCGAACCCCGCAATATAGGCTCCAATCTTTGCACTGGCCTCGACTAGAGCCGCGGTCTTTCCGTCGATGATTTCGTTGTAGCGTTCGAGCGGCAGGTCAAAGTCTCCGGCCGAGTCCAGTTCGCAAATTTCGCCGACAATCAGACGGTTGGCCGCCGAAGAAAGAATCAGCGGAATTTCGCGGGTCTTTTCGTCGATGACGCACCGCATCGCCTGCGAGAGAATGTAGTCCCCGATGAGAACCGCCACCTTGTTTCCCCATTCGACGTGCGCAGTGCGCTCGCCGCGGCGGACGGTCGTTTCGTCGATGATGTCGTCATGGACGAGACTCGCCAAATGAAGAAGTTCAATGCCCGCGCATGCATGGGCTATCCGCGAAATGTCGGGAACGTTTTCGCCCGAAGTGGCGATGACCGCAAGAATCGTCGAGCGGATCTTCTTGCCTTTTCGCGCGATCAGTTTGGTCATGCGTTCCGAGACGCCACCCGGAGCTTCCCGCGCGACCTTCAGAATGACCTCGTCGGAGGCGTCGAGATAGTTTTGAACCTTGCCCCGAACCGATGTCAAAGCGGCCTTGAATGACGGATGGTCTGCGGGATTCATGCTCACGGCTAGATGTCCAGATCGTTGATGACTTTGTAGGCGTTTTCTTCGATGAACTTGCGGCGCGGTTCCACATCCTCGCCCATCAGCATGCTGAAGACGTTGTCGGCGAGAACGCCGTCGTTGACGTGGCATTTTTTCATGATGCGGGTTTCCGGATTCATGGTCGTTTCCGCGAGCTGTTCGGGGTCCATTTCGCCGAGACCTTTAAAGCGCTGGATGATGAAGCCCTTCTTGTCCTTTTCGTCGATGGAGGAAAGTTCGGTTTCGTCAAAGATGTAGCGGATGGTCTTTTTCCCCTGTGCAAGGCGGAACAGCGGCGGCTGTGCAATAAAGACGTAGCCGCCGTCAACGAGAGGCCGCATGTAGCGGAAGAAGAACGTGAGAAGAAGCGTCTGGATGTGGGAACCGTCCACATCGGCATCGGTCATGATGATGACCTTGTGGTAGCGGAGCTTTTCGAGCTTGAACTCGTTTCCGATGCCGCAGCCGAGAGCGTTCACCAGGTCCTGAATGGTATCGGCGTTGAGAACTCGGTCGAGGCCAGCCTTTTCGACGTTCAGGATTTTTCCGCGGAGCGGAAGGATGGCCTGAAATTCGCGCTGACGTCCCTGCTTGGCGGAACCTCCAGCCGAATCACCCTCCACGATAAAGAGTTCGCACTTGGACGGATCGCGTTCGCTGCAGTCGGCAAGCTTTCCCGGAAGACCTCCGCTTTCGAGAACGTTTTTGCGACGGGCGAGGTTCCGCGCCTTGTGGGCCGCTTCGCGGGCGACCGCCGCATTGTAAACCTTTTCGACAATTGTTTTGACGATTGTGGGATTTTCGGCAAAAAATTCGTCGAGCTTTGCGCCGAAGGCCGTGTTCACGAGGCCCGCGACTTCCGAGTTTCCGAGGCGGCGCTTCGTTTGGCCCTCGAACTGGGGCTGCGGAATCTTTATCGAGATGACCGCGGTGAGGCCTTCGCGGATATCGTCCGCGGCGAGCTGTGTTTCGCGTTTTCCCTTGGGAAGAATTTCTTGCGCATACTTGTTGATGATGCGCGTCATCGCCGTCTTGAAGCCCGTGACGTGCGTTCCACCGTCGTGCGTGTTCACGTTGTTCACGAAGCTGAAGAAGTTTTCCTGGTAGCCGTCGTTATACCAGAGCGCAATCTCGAGCGGATACGTTCCGGCCGTGGTCGTAATGTGAATCGGCTGCTCGAACAGGGGCTTCCGGTGCGCATCGACATAGGTGACGAAGGCCGAGATGCCGCCCGGGAAGTAGAAGGAATCCTTTTTGCCGTCGGGAGTGCGTTCGTCGGTGAGCGAAATGCGAAGCCCGCTCATGAGGAATGCGAGTTCGCGGAACCTTTCGGCGAGCGTGTCGTAGTTGTAAACCGTTTCCGTGAAAATCGTGTCGTCCGGATAGTATTCGACGGTCGTTCCCGTCGTTCCGTCCGATTCGCCGATGTCCTTTTGGGGGGCGAGCGGATTTCCCTTTGAAAATTCCTGTTCGATGATGCGGCCGTTGCGGCGGACGCGCACGACGAGCTTGTTCGAAAGGGCGTTGACGCAGCTCACGCCGACGCCGTGAAGGCCCGCGGAAACCTTGTAGGAATTACTGTCGAACTTTCCGCCGGCATGGAGCTTTGTCATCACGACCTGAATCGTTCCGACGTGCTCCTTCGGGTGAATGTCGGTCGGAATGCCGCGCCCGTTATCGACCACGCGAATTCCGTTGCCGGGGAGAATCGTCACTTCGATGTGGGTGCAGAATCCGGCGAGGGCTTCATCGACAGAGTTATCGACAACTTCCCAGACGAGCTGATGGAGGCCGACGGAATCGGTCGAGCCGATATACATTGCCGGGCGGACTCGAACGGCTTCAAGTCCCTCGAGAACGGTAATGTTTGAACCACTGTATTCTTCTGCCATGAAAACCTCAAATACAAAATTAGAGAAAACGGACCGACCTGACGATTGCTTTGCCCAGGAGCCCGTTGCACCGTTCAATTATAGCTTTTTTCTGGTATGAAGCCTCGGTCTTCCACACGGAACTCGCCGCTTTGAGGACGAGAATTCCGCCCTGCAAATCGGCAATTTCGAGGTGCGCGGCGAGCTGCCTGCCAAAAAGTTTTTCGAAGTTCCCGGAGAGGGTCATCAGGGCGTTTTTTTCGCCGACGATACCCTTGGAAAGCACCTTGGAAAGGACGACGCTCGCGTGGACGAGATACGGCGTGTTGTGGTTTCTCGGGCTGTTTTCGTCAAACGTCATACGAGGAGGAGCTTCGAAAGGGCGAAGCCTCCGATAAGGATGCTCGTCATCCCGGCGACGACCGTCGCCTTGGTGCTCTTTCCGACGCCTTCGGCGCCGCTGTGCGTGTTGTAGCCGAAAAAGCAGGCGTAGCTCGCGATAAAGTAGCCGTAGAGCGCGGCCTTGATAAGTCCCACGGCAAAGTCCCAGTCCTCGTAAAACATCCGCACGCCGTAAAAGAACGTGTGGAACGTGACTTCCTTGTAGAGCGCGGCCGTCGCATATCCGCCGAGGATTCCGATGAAGATGCTGATGACGGTGAGAATGGGAAGCATCACGACCGTTGCGATGAGGCGCGGCGCGAGCAAAAACCTGTAGGGATTGAGACCCAGGACGCTGTAGGCGTCGAGCTGTTCCGTGACGGCCATCGTACCGAGTTCCGAGCACATGGACGCTCCGACGCGCCCCGCGAGAACCATCGCCGTGAGAATCGGACAAAGTTCCACCATTACGGACTTCCCGACGGCCATTCCGACAAAGACGAGCGGAATCATGTCGCCGAACTGGTAGGCGAGCTGCCACGCCATAATGGCGCCCGTCGCAAGGCTCGCCGCAAAGACGACGGGAATGCTCGTGACTCCCGTGACATACATCTGTTCCACGATTGTATGGAAATTTTTGAACGAACTCGGAATGCTCTTTCCAAGCTCCCACATAAAGACCGCGTATCCCTGGACAACACCGAAAAACCTGCGGACGTAATGCCCGAGGCTTGTCGCGGCGATGTCTAGCGCGCCCATCATCGTTTATTTTTTCTTCGCGGGCTTTTCCTGCTTCTTTTCGGGAGCGCCCATCGCCTTTTTGTAAAGGTTCATGTCGGAAAGATACTTGATGGCTTCCTTCACCTGGGCGTCGCTTTCGAGCGTAAACGCGGTGCTTGCGGAATCTCCTTGGACTGCGGTGAGCAATTCGCGCTTGATGCCTTTCAGAATGTAGTCCTTGCTTTCGTTGAACTGGCGGTCCTTATCGTTTTCGAGAGCCGTGCGGAGAGCCTTGACCTGCGCATCGAGCGTGGAATCCGAGAGCGTCTTGGAGGAATCCCCCATAAAGTTCTGTTCGCGGATGAGGCCCTTTTCGAGAATCTCGAGCGTCGCAATCGAATTGCTCTTGATTTTGGTGAAGTTCGTATCCTTAAAACAAAAGTCCTTGAAAGCGAGGAAGAGGGAATCCGGAACTTGCCAGTTCCCGTCAATTTTTGCCCCCTGTTTTTCGAGCGCCGGACGGATTTTTACGGCAAACTTGAAGTACATCGCCATTCTTTCCTGCACCTGTACGACCCACGGAATCGGGTCCAGTTCAACATCGACGTCCGGCGTGATGCCGCCTCCGCCAAACATCTTGCGGCCCGCATTGGTCACAAACGTATCGACCGCGACCGTATCCTTTTCGACTGCGACCGTGTCCGCTTTTTCTTCTTCGGCTTCTTCATCCTCGTAGGCTTCCTCTTCGCGGAGCTTCAATCCCTTGATGCCGTTTTCGGGCTTGTTGATGCAGCGTCCGAACGGAAGGTAGTAGAATGCGGTGGTGAGTTTCAGCGCGTAGCCCTGGTTGTCGAGCGGGAAAATGGTCTGGACGGAGCCTTTTCCGAACGAGGTCTTTCCGATGATGAGTCCGCGGTCCCAGTCCTGGATGGCGCCCGAGACGATTTCGGCCGCGCTTGCGGAACCCTGGTTGACAAGGACGACGAGGGGAACGTCCGGGGAGACGATGCCGTCTTTCCGTGCGCGGCTTTCAGTCTGCTGCGTGCGGCCGCGCGTGCTCACGATGAGGTTTCCTTTTTTGAGGAAAAGTTCGCCGATTTCCACGGCCTGGTTCAAAAGTCCGCCCGGGTTGTAGCGCAGGTCCAGAATGAGCTTTTTCATTCCCTGCTTTTGAAGCTTGTGAATGGCGCTCACCACTTCTTCGCGCGTTTTGAGCGAGAAGGAGGAGAGCTTGATGTATCCGATGTCCTTTGTAACCATGCCGCTATACGGTACGGCGTGGACGACAATCTTTGCGCGGGTAATCGTAAAGTCCATCAGTTCGCTCACACCGGTCCGCGCGATGCTGATGGTAACGTCGGTCCCCACTTTGCCGCGAAGCTTTCCGACAGCCTCGTCGAGCGTGTATCCGTGCGTATCCTTGCCGTCGATTTTCACGATGCGGTCGCCGGCGCGGATGCCGAGGTTAAACGCGGGCGTCCCCGCGAGCGGAGAAATGACGGTCAGAACGTTGTCGCGAAGGCTGATGGTGATGCCCACGCCGCCGAATTCCCCTTCGGTCGAAACCTTCAGGTCTTCGTAGTCCTTGGGGGCGAAAACCGCCGTATGCGGGTCGAGAATGCTCCGCATCCCTTGAACGGCCGCGTCGGAGAGTTCCGAGGGATCGACGTCCTCGACGTATTTCAGGTTTACTTCCGAGAGAACCTTGTTGAGCCGGGAAAGTTCCTCGTAAAAATCGCCCGGGGCCTTCTTTTCGGCTTTGGGCGAGGCTGCAAACGTGAAGCTCGCTGCGACGGCCGTGACGACAACGGACTTGAAGAAAAGGGACACAAAGGACATTCTGGATTTCATGCCTTTTAAAATACAATTTTTGTAAGCGGTCAAGACCCGGTAAAGACCTTTCCCGGCAAATAAAAAGACCCCGCCCGAGGGCGGAGCCTTTTTTTGAATTCCGAAACGGACTACTTGAGCGTGCTGACCTGCACGTCCCAGCTTTGACCGTTGAGGGCGACGCGGTAGGTGTTTGTCGCCTGGACCTTCATGCCGTTTGTGTTGACGGACGCCGCTGCGGGCTTTGCAGCCTGTGCGGGAGCCGCATTCGGATCCTTTTTGGGAACGCCGATGTGACGGTTTCCCTTGAGGAAGTCGATGCCCTTGTTTCCGCCCTTCGTCTGGAGGCAGCCCGTGATGAAGATGTTCTCGTCGTTTACGGGGAGACCGTTTTCTTCGAGCAGCTTCTTGGCCTGGGGAATGCCCGGTTCGAGAATCTCGGCCGCGCACTTGACGCCCGGATGGGCTTCCGCAAAGGGCTTCTTGCCCATCTGTTCCGAGGCTATCTTCACGAGTTCCGCATCCGGTTCGCACGGGGTCTTTCCGAGGTAGCCGAGAATCATGTTGCCGTAGCCGTCCGTAATCTTGTGCCAGGTGTCGAGGCCCTTGCTCTTGTTGACCGTGTTGACGTAGGCCTGCTGGAAGTAATACTGGGAGACCGGCGTCACGGAAGAGGCGAATCCTCCGCGGCGGACACATTCGCTCATGTTCGCAATGACCTGCGGATAGAGGTGGAACGTCTTGGTTTCGCGCATCATCAGCGTGTTGGCCGTGAGGGCTCCGCCGGGCATCGGGGAGAAAATCACGTCCGACGAAATCTGACGGGATTCGGGCGGGAAGTTGTAGTCCTTGAGGCATTCGACGGCGACGTTGTTCGCTTCCATGAGCTTGGGTATTGCATTGTCATCGACAATGCCGTCTTCGCCGAGGGCCAGCGCAAAGTCCGTTCCCTTGAGAGCGTGATACATGCTGAACAGGTCGGGCTGGGAAGTGCCGCCGGAAAGAGGCTTGCGGGCAAGATCGACGCCGTCCGCGCCGCCGTCAATGGCCGCGAGGTACTGGCGAAGGCCCGTGCCGCACGTTTCGTGGGAGTGGATGCGAAGTTCCACCTTGTCGCCGAGGAGCTTGCGGGCGCGCTTGAACGTTTCGTAAACCTTCATCGGGTTCGCGGTGCCGCTTGCGTCCTTGAAGCAGACCGATGCGAACGGAACGCCCGCGTCGAGGATGCTCTTAAGAACCTTCTCGTAGAATTCCGGGTCGTGAGCGCCCTTGCATCCGAGGGGAAGTTCCATCATCGTCACGACGACTTCGTGTTCGAGTCCCGCGTCCGTAATGCACTTGCCGGAATAGATGAGGTTGTTCACGTCGTTCAGGGCGTCGAAGTTGCGGATGCGGGTCATGCCGTGCTTCTTGAACATCTTGGCATGCAGGTCAATCATGTCGTATGGCTGCGGAGCGAGAGCGACCACGTTGATGCCGCGGGCAAGGGTCTGCAGACGGGCCTTGGGACCGACCGTCTTGCGGAACGTGTCCATCATGTCGAATGCGTCTTCGCCGCAGTTCTGGTAAAGAGCCTGGAAGCGCGCGCCGCCGCCCGCCTCAAAGTGGGTGATTCCTGCAGCTGCGGCCGCTTCGACCGCCGGCATAAAATCCTTTGTAAAGACGCGGGCTCCAAAAATGGATTGGAATCCGTCGCGGAAAGACGTATCTTGGAATAGAATTTTCTTTTTCATAGGGTTTCCATTGGGGGAATCACACCCCCTGTCTAAGGGTCTAAACGATCCTGTGATAATATATAAAAGTTTGATCCGATCATTAAAAATATTTATAAATGTTTTTTTGAAAGGGAAAAAAGGGGGCTTTGACCGCCGGATTATGGCGGGTCTCGCCCCTTTTTAGGCCCGGGGTGGATTCTATCGGTCGCGACAGACCCGAGAGAGGAGTGTGGAGTGTTGAGAGTGAAGAGTGGAGTGTGGAGAGTTGAGTGTGGAGCGTGAAGCGTGAAGAGTGGAGTGTTGAGAGTGGGGAGTTGGGAAAACAGATCGTTTCAAAATGACAGGTGAATGGGAACGGCTCCGTTACACCGTCATCCTGGAGCGGAGCGATAGGATTCGCAAAGGTTCGGTTTGCGATAAAGGCTCGGGGAGGATTCTTGCAAAGGTCGGGGCAAAAATTTATTTTTGGCAGAAAATTTAGGAGAAGTCAAATGAAGAAATCCTGCGCTTTTGGTGGCGTTCTGCTCAGCGGCGTTCTAGCCCTTTCGGCATGCGGCGACGACGTCACAAAAGTCACGAACGTGACGAACGTTACTAACGAAAATTCCGGTATGGAAATTGCGGGGTCCGTGGACGACTTCGGAACGTGCGATTCCGCTTCCGTCGGAAAAATGATGTTCGCCTCGGACGAAAACACGGCCTACATTTGTGCGGATTCGGGCTGGATACCGCTTTCGGAAAAAGCTTCGGACGGAAAAGACGGCGCCTCCTGCACCGCGGAAAAACTTTCGGACGGCTCGGGCTACAGGGTCGTATGCGGCGCGGATTCGGTGGGCGTCATCCTGAACGGCGAAAACGGCACGGCGGGAACGTCCTGCACCGCGGAAAAACTTTCGGACGGCTCGGGCTACAAGGTCGTATGCGGAGACGACTCCGTAGGTGTCGTTCTGAACGGCGAAAAAGGCGCGGACGGCGCCGACGGAACCGGCTGTTCGATTGCGGACAATGGTGACGGCACGCTCTCGCAGGTTTGCGGAACGGATACGGTCACCTTGTACAAGGCGCTTTGCGACGGCAAAGCTTATGATCCGAATACCGCTTATTGCATCGAGAATACCCTGCATCCTTATTCCTGTGGCGGCAAGGGCTATGATGTGTCCGAGGAATTTTGCGACGTCCGCGATTCGACCCTTTACGGTTACGTGAAAATCGGCAGCCAGACATGGATGGCGGAAAATTTGAACTACGATACCACGGCAAGCTACTGCTATGATAATAACACCGAGAACTGCGCAAAGTACGGTCGCCTTTATACGTGGGAAGCGGCGACGCAGGCATGTCCTTCGGGCTGGCATCTGCCCGATTCGACGGAATGGAACGCTCTTCAAGCCCATGTTGCCCAAAACATCACCGGTGGCGAAGATTCCATCGGTTACGCGCTCAAGGCGAAGGAAGGCTGGGGCGAGAAAAAAGACGGATCGAACGCATTTGGTTTTAATGCGCTCCCTGCGGGCTATATTATTGGAGACGGCTTCTATGCTGTTGAACAAATGGCGGCCTTTTGGGGCGCCACGGATTCCGAAGGCAAGGGCTATGCCCGCAGTTTGGTTGTGGATAATCCCGGAATGCTTGTTGGATTTTCCGATAAGAGCAGTGCGGCTTCCGTCCGCTGTGTCAAGGATGCGACGGATTCCGAATCGTTGAAAAATGTTGTAAAATACGACTGATCGAAACTTTTCGCATATGTAAAAAATGTCTAAAGGCCCGGGTCAAGCATCCGGGCTTTACTGTTCAATTGTCCGGTGAACCTTGCATGGATTTCCGAAGGCGACGACATCGCTCGGTATGTCCTTTGTGACGACGCTCCCCGCACCGATAACGGCCCGGTCGCCAATGGTAACGCCCGGGCAGATGATGACGGAGCCTCCCAGCCACACGTCGTTTCCGATTGTGATGGGCTTTGCGATGCACCGCTTGCGGCGTTCCTCGGCGTTTACCGGATGCGTTGCCGCGTAAATTTGCACGTTCGGGGCTATCCAACAGCGTTCCCCTATTTGCACTTTGGCCGTGTCGAGGATGGTGCAGCCGTAATTGATAAAGGTTCCGCCGCCGATAAAAGTGTTCTTTCCGACGTCACACCTAAAGGGAGGTTCGATGTGCACCGAGGCGTCCCATGCGCCCAAAAGATTTGCAAAACATTCCTGGCGAAGCTCGATTTCTTCGGGCGAGGAAGAGTTGATGCGAAAGAGAAGATTTTGACATTCGAGACGAAGTTCAAGCTCCTCGACGGGTGTCGTCCTAAAATGCTCGCCGAAGATGTTTCGCAAATAGGCTTCCCTGTCGGGCATTTATTCCGCTTCTTCTTCGGTCGTGCAATTGGGCGAGGACGGATTTTCGGTACATTCGTCTGCAGTGCCGCTTGTGCTGCTTGAACTGTCGCTCGAACAGGCGGAGATGGAAACGGTGAGCGCAAAGGCGCAAAGGGCGAGAATCAAAGGAAATTTCTTTTTCATGCTTTCCATTATAGATTTTTTCGCCTGGCTTGACCGCTTTTGCGCCTTGTAAAGTGAAATTTTTCGATGCATTTGTCTGAAAGTCATCCTGGAGCGGCGTTCAGAACTTAGGTGAGAGTGGAGTGTGGAGAGTGGAGTGTGAAGTGTGGAGTGTGGAGTGTTCGCTAGGCAACCTATCTGCCGACCGGCAGGATCTGTAATCAGAACTTAGAACTGAGAGCTTAGA
>CAVBPX010000013.1:0-47181 GCA_963597395.1 Eggerthellaceae bacterium
GGTAGAATCCATCCCGCAGTTCAGAACTTAGTTGAGAGAACTTGGAACTTAGATTTGCGAAGCGATCTGTATTCCAACACTCCACTCTTCACTCTCCACACTCAACCAAGCTCCAATCACTCCTTCCAGTAGCCGATGACTAGCACTTCCGGCGTCGCCTTGGGGAACTTTTTACTTTGGAACGGGACGATTTTTGAAAGGCTCCGCTGTTTTGCTTTCGGGTCACGGACAAGGGACTTGGCGCGGAGCGTGATTTTTTGGGCCGGGACTTTTCCGCCCTCGCGGACGGCGTCCGGTTTTTCGACGTTCAGGGAGACGTTCTGGATTTTTGCCGAAAATTCCTTTTCGAGCGTTTTCGAAAGGGACAGGTCGGGCCGGGATTTTTTGTCGGCGCTCCAAACGTAAAAGGTCCATTCGCGCGTTTCGCCGGGCTTTACGTAACCCGCATCAAAAAGCTTTTCGCTAAAGACGAAGGGCGATGCGACAACGCCCTGGAATGCGGCGGGATAAGGCTTTCCGTCCGTTCCGACAAGGACGAGAACGTTCGAGAAGGAGCCTTCGATGCCGTCGGTCGAAAAGTCGAATTCGACGCTGAACGGGCCGCGGGGTTCAATGGATTCGGTGAACCTGAAGTTTTTGCAGCCGACACCCTGGCAGAGCGCGCTTTCGATTTTTACGGTTTTTTCGGAGACGTTTGCGCCTCCCATCCTAACGTGGCGAAGTTCACCCTGGGAAATTTCGCCCAGTTCGTAAGGCTCGGGCACAAAGCGGAGCGCCTCGTCCGCAAAAAGGGCTGAGGTCAAAAGAAAAAGCAGCGCTACAAAAATCCGTTTCATGTTTTCGAAAATACAAATTTTTATATTTGGTGTGGATTTTTTAACCCCAAAGAGGTACCTATGTCCGAAAATATTTCCGTGCTGACCAAGGCGCGTCAGGCCTACCAGCCGAAACTCCCCGTTTCCCTCCAGAAGGGCGCTCTGAGCGTCAAAATCAACAAGGGGAGTGCCACCGAATCCGTGAGCGACCAGGCGAAGATCAAGGAACTTTTCCCGAAGACCTACGGACTTCCGGTTGTCCAATTTGAACAGACGGCCGCAGCCTCCGGGAAGCCGCTCCGCATGGGCGTCGTTCTCTCCGGCGGACAGGCTCCGGGCGGACACAACGTGATTGCGGGCATTTACGACGGCATCAAGTCCGTGAGCAAGGATTCCGTCCTTTTCGGATTCCTCGGCGGACCTTCCGGCCTCGAAAACGGCAAGTATATTGAAATCGACGACGCGAAGATGGACGCCTACCGGAACGCCGGCGGATTCGACATGATCCAGTCCGGACGCACCAAACTCGAAACCGAAGAGCAGTTCAACAAGTGCATTGCCGTGGCAAACAAGCTCTCGCTCGACGCGATTGTCATCATCGGCGGCGACGACTCCAACACGAACGCGGCCGTTCTCGGCGAATACTTTGAAGAAAAGGGCGTGAAGACCTGCGTTTGCGGCTGCCCGAAGACGATTGACGGCGACCTCAAGAACGAATACATCGAAACGTCCTTCGGATTTGATACCGCGGTGAAGACCTACTCCGAACTCATCGGAAACATCATGCGCGATGCGAACTCCGCCCAAAAATACTGGCACTTCATCAAGCTCATGGGACGCAGCGCCTCGCACATTGCCCTCGAAGCGGCCCTCCAGACCCACCCGAACATTTGCCTCATCTCCGAAGAAGTCAAGGCAAAGAAGATGAAGCTCAAGGAAGTCATCAAGCAGGTGGCGGACGTCGTCGCCCTCCGCGCAAGCGAAGGCAAGAACTTTGGCGTTGCCCTCATCCCGGAAGGCCTTCTCGAATTCATCCCGGACGTCGGTGTGCTGATTTCGGAACTTTCCGAAGCACTCGCCCACCACGAATCCGAAGTTGCCGAACTCGATACGGCGGCCAAGGTCGAAAAGCTCTGCCAATGGATTAGCAAGGATTCCGCCGACGTGCTGAAGATTCTTCCGCAGGGCATCCAGGC
The DNA here is from genome assembly GCA_963597395.1 of Eggerthellaceae bacterium. Taxonomy (GTDB): domain Bacteria; phylum Fibrobacterota; class Fibrobacteria; order Fibrobacterales; family Fibrobacteraceae; genus Hallerella. Next base: position 2,012 of record CAVBPX010000013.1, read on the forward strand.
CCAGCTGATGCTCGGCCGCGACAGCCACGGCAACGTGCAGGTTTCGCTCATCGAAACGGAAAAGCTCATCATCGAAATGGTGAAGAAGGAACTCAAGAGCCGTCCGGATTTCAAGGGCAAGTTCAGCGCGCTCAACCACTTCTTCGGCTACGAAGGCCGTTGCGCGGCCCCGTCGAACTTCGACGCGGACTACTGCTACAGCCTCGGATTCACCGCTTCCGTTCTCGCCCTCAACGGCATGAACGGCTACATGAGCTCCGTCCGCAACCTCACGAAGGGCATCGAAAACTGGACCGCCGGCGGTCTTCCCATCACGATGATGATGAACATCGAACGCCGCGCCGGTGCCGACAAGCCCGTTATCCGCAAGGCTCTCGTCGAACTCGACGGTGCACCGTTCAAGTTCTTTGCCGCTCGCCGCGACGAATGGGCGAAGACCGAATCCTACACCTATCCGGGCCCCATCCAGTACTGGGGACCGAGCGAAGTTTGCGACATCACGAACTTCACCATCAAGCTCGAACGCGGCGCGATGTAATTCGCTCCGGGCATTCGAAGGCCTAAAGAAGAAGCCGGTTCCCTGGAACCGGCTTCTTCCGTTTCGCTTCAAAACCAAAAGTTTTGCGGCGAAGAGGAATTTTTACGTCGAACGAAAATCAGGTCGTGTATTCGGCGTTGATTTTTACGTATTCGTAGCTCAGGTCGCACGTGTAGGCGGAAGCGGAGGCCTCGCCGATGTTCAGGACGAGCGTCACCTTGTATTCGCGCTGTTTGACGACCTCTTCAAGCTTTTTGCGGTCGCAATCGAGCGGGCGTCCGCCGGCAAGAACCTGTACGTCGCCAAAGTAAAGGTCGGTCTGCTCCGCGACCATGTTTTCGCCCGAAGAGCCCGCGCTCGAAAGGATGCGGCCCCAGTTGGGATCCTCGCCGAACATGGCGCACTTCGCAAGATTGCTCGTGCCGATGAAGCGCGCCATGCGGAGCGCCTCTTCGTGACTTTCGGCCTTTTCGACCCGAATTTCGATGAACTTGGTGGAACCTTCGCCATCGCGGGCGATGTCCTTCGCAAGTTCTTTCATCACGGTCATGAGCGCTGCGCGGAACTCGCTCTTTTCGCTGATGGAAAGGTCCTCGTAGCGGATGCCCGAGACGCCGTTCGCAAGCAGGATGCACGTGTCGTTGGTGCTCGTGTCGCCGTCAACGGTGATGGCGTTGAAGGAGTCCGAAATGTCCGCGCGGAACTCGGCAAAGAAGTCTATCGGAAGTCCGAGGTCGGTCGTAATGAAGGAGAGCATCGTCGCCATGTTCGGATGTATCATGCCGCTGCCCTTGCAGCAGCCGCCGACCGTCACCTTTCCCTTGGCGGTTTCGATTTCGACGGCCAGGGATTTCAGGACGCGGTCCGTGGTGAGAATCGCCGTGCCGAATTCCTCGGAGGCGTTTTCGTGAAGGCCCTTGACGAGATGCGGAATGGCGGCTTCGACCTTGTCCATCGGCATCAGGTGGCCGATAACGCCCGTGCTGCAGACGAGGACGCTTTTGGGGGCAAGTCCCAGGGCGTTTTCGACGAGGGAGGCCGTGCGGGCGCTGTCTTCAAGGCCCTGCGCACCGGTGCAGGCGTTCGCGTTTCCGCTGTTCACAATCACCGCGGACGCAAAATGCGCATGTTCGAGAACCGACTTGTCGTAAAGGACCGGAGCCGCCTTGACCTTGTTTGTCGTAAACACGGCGAAGCACCGCGCGGCCTTTTCGCTTTTGAGCAGCGCCATGTCGGGCTTTCCGCTCGCCTTGATTCCGGCCGTGTATCCCGAAGCCGTAAAGCCTTTCGGGGAACAGACGCCGCCGTCTTTCAACATCGTAAGCATATCAATTTCCTTTGCCCGTTTGTCACGGGCCCACAAAATTTATAAATTTCTCCTTATGGACAATATACCGGTAACTCAAGAAACCTATGACCAGCTCAAGCAGGAGCTGGAAACATTGAAAAAAGTCGAACGCCCGAAGATTATCGACGAAATTGCGGAAGCCCGCGCCCAGGGAGACCTGAGCGAAAACTTCGCCTACCATGCGGCCAAGGACCGCCAGGGCGAAATCGAATCGCGCATCAACTACCTCGAAGACCGCGTCGCACGCGCCGTCATCATCAAATACGACGCAAGCAAGGGCGGCGAAATCAAGTTCGGCGCGACAGTCAAGCTCCGCAACAAGAAGACAAACCGCGAAATCACCTACACGATAGTCTCCCCGGAAGGCGTTGACGCCATCAACGGAAAAATCAGCTTTACAAGCCCCATCGGAAAGGCTCTTCTCGGAAAGAAGAAGGGCGACACGGCGGAAGTCGTCACCCCGAAGGGCAAGAACCTCTTCGACATTCTCGACGTCCAGTAAGTCCGAATGATTCTCGTTCTAGTCGGAGACAACGAGTTCGAAAAGGAACGGCACATCGCCCGGTTCCTCGAAAAAACTCTCGGCGACCGCAAGGACGACCCGCTCGCCCGCAAGCTCATTTTTGCAAACGACACGAACATCCCGTCCGTCGCCGATGTCCTAATTGAATCTTGCGACAGCTGCTCGCTGTTTGCTTCCGAACAGACCGTCGTGTTGCGCAAGGCGGAAACTCTCCGGGCGGACGATGTCCAGGCCCTCGAATCCTGGTTCAGGACGTCCCCGCAGGCGAACATTCTCCTCGACTTCGAAAAGCTCCTCAAAACAAGCAAGCTCTACAAGGCGCTGTCGGAAGTGGCGACTTTCAAGGAATGCAAGTCGCTTCGCGATTACGAAATGGCAAAGTGGGTGACGTCCCACACGCAGACGGATCTCGGGCGGAGAATCGAACCTCTCGCCGCGGAATACGTTGCGGACGCGCTCGGAACGGATCAGGCGCGCATTGATGCGGAGCTGCAAAAAATTCTTTTGCTCGACCCGGACGGAAAGGAAATCACCCTTTCACAGGCAAAGCTGATGATTGCCCCGCAAAGGGAAATTGCCGCGTTCGAAATTTGCGAACCTTTTGGCGACAGAAATCCGCAGGCCTTCACCAAAAAATTGCGCGAGCTGCTCAATTCGGGCGTCGAAGGCATCCAGATTATCGCTTCGCTCGAAAACTATGCGGTGAGGCTCCTCCACATCCGCACGATGCTCGGAAAGAACATTCCCGTCAAGGACATTGCGGCAAGGCTCGGCGCAAACCTTTGGCTCTTCGAGACCAAGCGGAACGAGCCGCGAAAGGCCCAGAACTGGCCGCCCGCGCTTTTGTGCCGCGTCATCAAGAGGCTTGGCGAGCTCGACAGCGACATCAAGAACGGCATTTGCGACAGCCGCATGGGGCTTGAACTTTCCCTTTCGGCGCTCGTCGTCCGCTAAGAAGCCTCCGACTTTTTCGACCAAATCCTTACCTTCTTGCTAAACAATGGGGCCCGATCGTTTAGGCGGCGGGCATTGTTCTATATTTGTTGCATATGAGCGAATATTTGCATAAAGACAGCATCGGTCCCGTCGAATTTTTTGACCGAAAGCTCGATACCGGAAGCGAAGGCTTTGCCCTCGAAAGCGGAGAGTTTCTGCCCGAGGTTTCCCTCCGCTACGAGACCTACGGAACGCTCAACGCGGAGCGGAACAACGCCGTATGGATATGCTCCCCGTTAACGGCGGACGCCCACGTTGCCGGATTTTACAGGCCCGACGACAAGCACGTCGGATGGTGGGACGCCCTCATCGGAAAGGGAAAGGCCATCGATACGGACAAGTTCTTTGTCGTATGCTCGAACGTTCTCGGCGGATGCAAGGGTTCGACGGGCCCAGCAAGCACAGACCCGCGGACGGGAAAGCCTTACGGTTCGACGTTCCCGACGATTACCATCGGCGACATGGTGCACGCGCAAAAGCTCCTCGCGGACTCGCTCGGAATCAAGAACTTCTATTGCGTCATTGGCGGGTCGATGGGCGGTTTCCAGGCCATGAAGTGGGCCATCTACTATCCCGAAATTATCGAGCGAGTCATTCTGATTGCGACGTCTCCCGGATTTTCGGCTCAGGCCCTCGGGTTTGAAATTGTCGGCCGCGACGTCATTACGCAAGACCCGAACTACAACCACGGCGACTACTACGGCAAGGAAATTCCGGCGACGGGACTTTCGAACGCGCGGAAGCTCGCCCATATCACATACCTTTCGGCCAAAGGAATGGAAAAGCGGTTTACGCGGTCGGACATCCGCATCGAGAAGCCCGCGAAGTTCTACTCCGGATCCTCGCTCGAAACCTACCTGGACCATCAGGGCGAAAAGTTCGTGGAGCGCTTTGACGCAAACAGCTACCTGCACATTGCGCATGCGACCGATACTTTTGACCTTGCGACGGAATACGGCTCGCTCGAAAAGGCCTTCGAAAAGGTTCGGGCGCAATTTTTGAACGTGAACCTTTCGACGGACTGGCTCTTTCCGCCGGAGGAATCGCGCAAGATTACGGACGCGCTTCTGAATACGGGAAAGGTCGTGACGAGCCTCGAACTCGATACGAACTTCGGGCACGACGGATTTTTGGTGGAATGCGGAGCGCTCGGCATGGCGGTCTCGCGCTTTTTGGGCGGACGCATCGGAGACGCTCCGGCAACGGGGACGCCCGCATTCCACAGCGAAAAGGACATTTCGATTATCGACGAGATGATTCCGGCCAAGGCCCGAATTCTCGACCTCGGCGCGGGCGACGGACTTTTGATTGATTCCCTGTGGAAAAAGAAAAAGGTCACCGGCGTGGGCGTCGAAAAGGACTTTACGAACATTCTCGGGTGCATCGAGCGAGACGTTCCCGTCATCGAAAAGAAGCTGAACCTGGGCGCGCTCCGTTCGTTTGCGGACGAGAGCTTCGACTATGCGGTGTTCAACAGGACGCTTCCGGAAGTGCGCAATCAAAAGTTGATGCTCCGCGAAATCATGCGGATTGCAAAACACGCCATTATCACGTTCCCGAACTTCGGATCGTGGGAAATGCGCTTTGCCCTGTGCTACCACGGGCGGATGCCCAAATCCCCGGAATTCCCCTACGAATGGTACGAGACTCCGAACATCCACTGCTTTACCTACAGGGACTTTGTGCGGCTCGTCGAAGCGGAACATCTGGAGATAGAAAAGCTCGTCACGGTAAACGAACACCGTCTGAGCAAGGTCCTTACCGGCCTCGGACTTGTAAACCTGGGTGCGGAACGCGTCGTGGCGATGGTCAAGAAGGCGTGATTAAGATATATTTGCCGCATGGCAATTATATCGATGACCGGTTACGGCAAGGACGAATTCAGGCTGCGGGGTACGCAGTGCACGGTGGAAGTGCGCTCCGTAAACAGCCGCTTTCTCGAAATCGCCTGTCACCTTCCCAAAAAATTTTCCTCCCTTGAATTTTCGCTCAAGGAAGAAGTCAAGAAGTTTCTTTCGCGCGGTTCCGTGAGCCTTACGGTTTCGCTCGGCGACGGCGAAAGCGAAGCGATTCCGTGCGGATACTCGAAAGAGGCCGTTGAAGCGTTCCTCAAGATTGCGCAGGATATCCGGAGCACCTACGGCGTTTCCGGGGAGCCGACAATCGAGCAGATTCTTTCCCTGCCGAACGTCCTTCTGTACGATTCGGATTCCGGCGAAAAGGAAACGGAAGAGCTTTTGAAGGCTTCACTCGACCGGGCGCTCGAATCCCTTGTGCAAATGCGCGAAAAGGAAGGTCTCAACCTGAAGAAGGACCTCGAAACGCGCGTTCACCGGATGGACGAAACGCTCGACACGATTCGCACACTCGACCCGGAACGCATCGTCGAATGGAAAAAGAAGTTCGAGGAGCGCATCAAGAAGCTCGTCGGCGAAGCGGGACTCGACCCGGTCCGTGTGACGCAGGAAGCGAGCATCGTTGCGGACAGGCTCGACATCAACGAGGAAATTACGCGGTTCAAGAGCCACAACAAGCTCTTTCTCGCAGCCCTCGAAAAAGGCGCAAACCAGGGCAAGAAACTCACGTTCATTTTGCAGGAAATGGGCCGCGAGGCGAACACGCTCGCCACAAAGTGCCAAAGCGCAAAAATCGCGGCGCTCGCCATTCAATTGAAGGACAGCGTCGAAACGATTCGCGAGCAGACGATGAACATCGAATAAATCCGGACTTTAACGGACCTTAAAAAGGAAAGGCCGGCGCATCAGGGATAATGCACCGGCCTTTTTGTTGTTGTGGAAATTCGAGGTTAAAATTCCTCTTCGGAAATCGGATTGCAGCGCATGAACGCCGGGACGCCGTAAAGGCTTTCTTCGCCGGATGCGGGCTTTTCTTCCGCAACAGGCGCCTGGGGAGCCTTTGACATGGCGACCGTCGGAGTTTCCGTAAGGAAGCTCTCGGTTTCTTCTTCGACGAGGGAACTTGTGCGCGCGTTAAAAGCGGGGCTCTTGAAGGACTCCGCTGCGGGAGAACTTTCCACCAAAGTGGGAGCCGCCTCGTTTGCGGAGACGGGCTTCAAGACGTGCGTGCGCATGGTCGGAGACTGGACGCTTTTTTCTTCGGTGGCGGCGGCCGGAGTTTCGGTGTGCGCGAGAGCCACAAAGTCAACCGTTGCGCGGGGGATAGCCTGTTCTACATGCTTCGGAGCTTCCGGAGCCTTTTCCTTCGCGGCTTCCGGACGGACAAAATCTTCGTCGAAGTCCTTGTCGAAGCCCGTTGCGATGACGGTGATGCTCACCTTGTCGCCCATTTCCGGAATGGTAACGTCGCCCGCGACGATGTTCGGTTCGTTTTCTTCGCCTATCTGCTGGAAGAGGTATTCCAATGCGTCGTTGTATTCGCTCATCGAGAAGTTTTCGCCGTGAGCGACATTGATGAGAGCGCCCGAGGCTCCGCTGACCTTGACGTTATCGAGCAGCGGACACGCAATGGCTTCCTGCGCGGCTTTGAGCGCACGATCTTCGCCCGAGGCGACGCCCGTTCCCATCAAAGCGGATCCGCCCTTCGACATAACGGTGCGAGCATCGTTAAAGTCGAGGTTGATGGTCCCGTGAATGAACATGATGTCGCAGATGCTGCGGACGGCATTGGCCAAAACTTCATCGACCTTGCGGAACGCTTCCGGCATCGGCGTGTTCTTTTCAATCACGTCCATCAGACGCTGGTTGTTGATGACGATAATGGAATCCACGGCGGATCTCAAAGCGGCGAGGCCCTTTTCCGCATTCTTGCGACGAACGGGGCCCTCCCAGCGGAACGGCATCGTGACGACGGCAACGGTCAAAATGCCGAGCTTTTTCGCGATTTCCGCAACGACCGGAGCGGCACCGGTTCCGGTTCCACCGCCCATGCCCGCGGAAATAAAGACCATGTCCGCGCCTTCGAGCTTCTTTTCGACAGTGTCCTTGTCTTCCATCACGGCTTCGCGTCCGACTTCGGGCTTCGCGCCCGCGCCGAGGGACTTGGTCGTCTTTTGTCCGATGGCGATTTTTTCGTCGGCGAGGTTGTTGTCGAGCGCCAGGGCATCCGTGTTGATGGCGATAAACTCGACATCGCGAATGTTCATGTTCACCATGCGGTTCACGGCGTTTCCGCCCGCGCCTCCGACACCTACGACCTTGATCTTCGCCTTGTGATCATCGCACGCGACGAAGTGCCTCGAATCGGAATATTCCACTTTGTTGATTTCTTCGTTCATGTTTTATCTCCCTGATTGTTGTTAAAAAGTTTGTGTTGAAAATCCTCACAAGTACGATTTGACGACGTCAAACACGCGCTTGAAAACGTTTCCGACGGATCCGACGACTTTTGTCGCACGGGTCTCGCGCCGTTCAGCGGGCTGGGTTTCCTGCGCCGCGTAATAAAGCAGTCCGACGCCCGTCGCCCGCCGCGCAATTCGCATACTTTCGCCAAAGCCGTCCGACATTTGCGGCACCCCGAGGCGCACCGGAGTTTTTTCGAAGACCTCTTCCGCGGCTTCCTGCATGCCTTCGAGAAGGGACGTGCCTCCGGTGATGACAATGCCCGCGCCGAGATTTCCGCCAAAGCCCTTGTTTTTGAGGTCGTCATCGATTTGCTTCAAAATTTCGTGCACGCGGCTGTAGATGATAAACGCGAGATGCTTTTTGCTGCATTCCTTGCCCGCGCGTCCGCCGATTCCCGGGACCGTAAAGTTCACGTCGTCGAGAAGGTTGGACTTGCGACACGTTCCATACATCTTCTTGAGTTCCTCGGCGCAGTCCATCGGGGTCGTAAGACCGATTGCAATGTCGCTTGTAATCGCATCGCCCGCAATGCCGAACGAAACCGTATAGACGACCTTGTCGTCCTTGAAGACGGCCACATCCGTAGAAGTCGCGCCGATATCGACAATGGCAACGCCCAGTTCGCGCTCCGCAGGTTCCAAAACGCAGCAGGCGTCGGCGAGAGGTTCGAGCACCAGATCCTTCACGGAAAGGCCCGCATTTTCCACGGCCTTGCGAATGTTCCGGATAACGCCGTTCTGGGCGAGAACAAGCTGCACTTCGACGCCCAGGCTCGTTCCTTCCATGCCCAAAGGATTCCGGATGGAATTATTGTCGAGAAGATAGTCGCCGGGGAACCTGTGAATAATTTCCATGTCGGGGGGAATTTGCACAAGCTGGGACGCCTGTTCCACGACCTTCTGCATCGCGACACGGGTGACGACGCCGCCAAAAGGCTGGAGCGGAATCGTCGCCTTGCCCGCTATCGAGCGGATGTTGCTTCCGGCGATTCCCACGTAAACGTCCTTCACGTCAACGCCGCTTGTCGTCTCCGCCTGTTCCACGGCCGTTTTCAGCGCCTGGACGGTCGCTTCGAGTTCTTTCGCCTCGTTCTTTTTGAGCGGAGGGGTTCCAGCCCCAAGCACACGGACCTTGCCGCCGTCTTCGCGCTGTCCGATGAAGACTCCGATTTTGGAACTTCCGATGTCGAGCCCGACAATGATGCGGCTCCGATCGATTCCGTTGATATTTTCCTCTTCTTTTGCCATCATTTCACCTCTAAATCGGTTGGCGTTGCATAGGCGAAGCCTTCAAAACGCATATCCAAGGACTTGATGTTTGACATTTCCCGCGGCATTCCGTCCACGAGATTCCGGTAATGGGAGAAGGTCCTTTCCGAGACGCTGTCGAGCGGAAAAAGAACCCGAAAGCGCACGTCGCGGAAGAACACTTCCATCGCATGTAAATTTTCGTTGATAACGACCTGGGAGACGGAGCGGTAAAGCGTTTCGTCCGCGTCGCGCATCTTTTTGAGAAACGCGGAAATGGGCCGAATGTCATGACTTTTCCGAAGCGTCGCAACGGGCAGTTCGATGGCTCCCGAAAGCGAGATGGGAAGAGGGAGTCCGCGTTCCGAATAAACTTTCCACTTGCCGTTTTCGATCGTTTCCACGAGCGGAACCGTTTCGCGAACGTTGATTTTCACGTTCCAGAAAAATCCCACATCCACAGTCGCATCCTGCAACAGCGGAAGCGAAAGAAGCCTGTTTCGAACCGTATCCGCATGGACTTCCGACATGGGCATTCCCGTTTCGAGGCCGGCGGTCTGCAAAATTTCTTCCCACGTGAGCATCCGGTTTCCCGTAATATCGACCGTTTTGAGGGTCCGAAGTTCCGCGGGGTTGAACTTGCGAATCCAAAACCATCCCTGCCATACGGCCACGCCGAGGACTGCCAGGGCGAGGAAAATTTTCCAGCCCTTTTTTCCGCACCAATGCAGCACACGACCGAAAGCCTTCTTCCGGTTTTCACGACTTAACTGCCGTTTCTTGAACGCGTTGGTGCCGAGTCTTCTCGTCATTTACTTTTTCAGAGCCTCCAAAAAGGGACGTTCCGCCTTCCAAATGTCGCCCGCGCCCATAAAGAGCACCAGATCGCCCGGACGGGCATCCCGCTTCAAAAGTTCAATTGCATTTTCCTTTGTCTCGACAAAACGCGCGTTCTGATGCCCGCGGGACGTTGCCGAATCCGAAATGAGCTTTCCAGAAATGCCCGGAATGGGACGTTCGCGAGCCTTGTAGATTTCGCAAACGAGAAGTTCGTCGCAGCCGGCAAAGACCTCGGCAAAAGTCTCGTACTGGTCGCGCGTACGCGTGTAAAGGTGCGGCTGAAAAACGACGCGGATGCGGCTTTCCGGGAACATTTCGCGCGCGCCCTGGAGCGTTGCCGCCACTTCGGTCGGATGATGCGCATAGTCGTCATAGACGGAAATTCCATGCGCTTCGCCCACAAATTCAAATCGGCGCTTTACACCCGTAAATTCGGAAAGGGTCTTCCGGACAACTTCGAGCGGAATGTTTTCCTCGTGCGAAAGGGCAATCGTCGCCGTCGCATTCAAGACGTTGTGTTTTCCCGGAATCCGCAAGGAGAAAATTCCGAGCGATTCGTTGTTTTTGAAAACTTCAAAGTGCGAAATCCCGTTTGCCATCTGGACATTGTCCGCCCGATACATCGCCTGACGGCTAAAGCCATACGTCACAACGGGCTTTGTAAAGCGCGAAAGAACGGACTGGATGTTCGGATTGTCGATGCAGACGACCACCTGCCCGTAAAACGGAACCTTGTTCGCAAACGCGACAAACGCATCCTTCACCGCATCGAGCGTCCCGTAAGTATCGAGATGTTCACGGTCAATATTTGTAATGATGGCGGATGACGGCATCATTGAAAGGAAGCTCCGGTCAAACTCGTCGCTTTCCGCAATCAGGTAACGTCCGCGTCCCACCTTGGCGCCGCTTCCCTTTCCCTTGACGACACCGCCCACGATAACCGTCGGATCTTCGCCGGCCGCTTCCCAGATGGCCCCGAGCATCGAGGTCGTCGTCGTCTTTCCGTGCGTGCCGCTCACGGCAAGCGTGTACTTGAGGCGCATCAGTTCCCCGAGCATTTCCGCGCGACGAATCACGGGAATGCGGCGAGCCTTCGCCTCGACAATTTCCGGATTGTCCATCGAGACGGCCGACGAATAGACGAGAAGGTCTGCGCCTTCGACATTTTTTGCCTCGTGCGAAGGGTAAATCACAAGTCCAAGGCTCTTGAGATATTCGATGGCAGGGCCCTCGCCGCAGTCGCTGCCCGAGACGATAAAGCCGTTTTCATGCAGGACTTCCGCAATGCCGGACATTCCGGCGCCGCCGATGCCCACAAAGTGCAACTTTTTAACGCGATTACTCGGTATCAAATTCATTTTAACACTCCGCATCCAGAATGACTTTTGCAATTTTGTCCGCAGCATCGGGCATTCCGAGCGTCTTGGCGGCGCACGCCATACGGGAAAGCGCATCGCCGTCCGCAAGGAGCGTTTCGACCTTATGCCAGAGGCCGTTCGGTTCGCTGTCGAGTTCAACAAGCGCCGCACCGGCCTTTTCGACGACCCGGGCGTTGAACTCCTGATGGTTTGCGGTTGCAAACGGGAACGGGAAAAGAATGGACGGTTTTCCGAAAGCGAGAATTTCGGCGAGAGTCGAAGCGCCCGCGCGTGAAACGATCAAATCCGCGTATCCCATGTAAGAGTAAATGTCCGAAAGAAACGCGGTGAGCGTGACGTTTTCCGGAATCTCCGCCTTGGCGCGAATTTCTTCCACGTTTTTCGCACCGGCCTGCCATACGACCGAAACATCCTTTCGCTTCGCAATTTCCGAAAGCGAGCCTTCCATCTTTTCGTTGATGCCGCGAGCGCCCTGGGAACCTCCCACGACGAGCACGCAGCGCGTTCCTTCCAAAAATTCCTTCGGGCGGGAAAGGCTTTCAAAAGTCGGAAGTTCGCGCACCGGGTTTCCGAACACGAGCGTTTCGGTATTCGGGAAAAACTTCCGCGCCTCTTCCGACGTCACAAAAATCTTTTTGGCAAAGCGCGCCCCGACCTTGTTCGCGACGCCCGCCACCGCGTTCTGTTCCTGGATATAGACAGGAATTTTTGCGCGGCCCGCAGCCATCACGATAGGCAGCGAAACGTAGCCGCCCGTGGCAACGACCACATCGGGCTTCCGCTTTTTCAAAACGACCCGTGCGCTTTGCACCGCCTTAAAAAGGTTGTACGGCAAAGAAAGGTTTTGCATAAACGATCCGCGGTGAAGCGGGACCGCCGTAATTTCGTCAAACTCGAAATGCGGAGAGACGAGGCGCGACTCCATCGAATCCTTTCGGCCCGCAAACGAAATCTGTTCCACGCCCATCTTTTTGAGGCTCTCGGCAATCGCCACCGCCGGGAAAACGTGACCGCCCGTGCCGCCGCACGCAAACAAGAACTTTTTCTGCTTCATGTAAAACTCCTCTCGTCCTGAATGGCGCTCGGGGGTTCCGTATAAATTTCGCCCGTCCGCGCCCGTGAAATGTTCAAAAGAATTCCGATAGCCGCCATTGACACGACCAGGTTGGTTCCGCCGTAACTGATGAAGGGAAGCGGTTGTCCCGTCGTCGGAATGATACCCGTGCACACCGCCACGTGAATCCACATATTGATTCCGAGCGAAGCCGTAATGCAAATGGCAAAGTAGCGCGAAAAACGCGACCGCGCGCCGCGCGCAATCAGCACGCCGCGATAAACGATGATGCCGAACAAAATAAGTACAAGCGCCGTTCCGACAAATCCGAGTTCCTCGCCGACAATGCTAAAGGCAAAATCCTTGTAGGACTCGGGCAAAAAGCCGAGTTTTTGCGTTCCCTGCCCGACGCCCACGCCAAACCATCCGCCGTGTCCAAGGCTCACCAGGGAATTGAGCAGCTGATGCGCATCGTTCGGATTTTCTTCCGGATGCAAATAGGCGAGGATTCTCTTCATGCGATAGGAAGCCGCAAGCCCCACCGCAATGGCCACGGGCACAAAAGCGGCGCCGAGCCCGAACAGATACCGTTTCCGAACTCCCGCCACATAAAAAAGGATGTATATCGTCATGCCGATCATTAACGCCATCGAAAAATTCGGCTGGAGCACAATCAAAAGCAGGGTAATTCCGAGCGTCACAAGCGGCTTGGCAAACCCTTTTTTGAAATCCGCGATGTCGTCGCCGAGTTCCGAAAGTTTTCGCGCCATCAGCGCAAAAATGGCGATTTTCATAAATTCCGCCGGCTGCAGCGAAGAGCCTCCAATTTCCAGCCACCGCGTAGCGCCTTTTGCCGAAACACCATGGATGAAAACAGCGAGAAGCAGCGCAAGGCAACCCACAAACAACAAATGCGCAAGCTTGTGAAAAATCCGGTGATCCACTGCTGTCGTAAAACCCATCAGCACACAGCCGAGCCCGATATACCCCAGCTGTTTCATCACATAGTAATAGGAAGAAAACCCTTTCAGCGCCACACGATATTGCGTGCCGCTGTAAATGACAAACACGCCCAAAACAAGCAGCCCGATGACCGCAAGCAAAAGGGGTTTGTCAAAGTTCAGAGCGGAGCTTTTCTTCATTTTTTACGACCTACTTTTCGACGGCGACCGGTTCCACGTGAAGAAGTTTTTCCACGATCTGTTCCATCTTCATTCCGCGGGATCCCTTCACAAGGACAATGTCCCCGAGACGGACGTTTTCCGCAAGGAACTTCATCGCGGGCGCCACATCGTCAAAATGCAAAGCGGCACTCTTGTCCATTCCGCGGGAAAGCGCTCCCTGCCAAGTGTCAAGGCTCGCCTTTCCGACAGCGACCAGAAGGTCAAAATGCATGTCGGCAACGACGGTTCCAATTTCAAAATGCATGTCCGCGCTCTTTTCGCCGAGTTCGAGCATGTCGCCGAGGACGGCAATTTTGCGGGCGGAATTTTCGAGCGCGCCTATCGTCTGCAGGGCCATCCGGGTCGATGACGGATTTGCATTGTAGCAGTCCGAAACGATTTTGATCCCGACGCCATTCCGAATTTCCATGCGCATATTGGCCGCACGGAACTTCGAAAGCGCCGAAGCCACCGTCGATTTGGGCATGCGGAGGGACGTCGCAACGGCAATGGCCGCAAGAGCGTTATACACGTTGTGAATGCCCGGAACATTCAAATGAAATTCCGTGCGGCCGATGTAAAACGTCGCACAGGCGTTTTCGTCCCAGGACAAGCGCTCCGGCTTTACGATACCGCGTTTGATTCCGAACGTGAGAACGCGATAGCTCTTGTTTGTGCGGAGCCTTGAAAGCCGCGGATCGTCGGCGTTCACCACCAGAAGCCCGCCTTTTCGAAGTCCATCGACAATCGACGTCTTTTCGCGAAAAACGTTGTCCAGGTTTCCGAGATGTTCCAGGTGGCTTGCGCCAATGTTCGTGATGACGGCAATGTCCGGTTCCACGGCCATCGAAAGCGGGTGAATTTCGCCGGGAGCGCTTGTACCCATTTCGATGACGGCAACCTCGTCCGTATGCTTAAAGCGGAAAATCGTCTTCGGAACGCCAATCTGGTTGTTGAAATTTCCTTCCGTCGCCATCGTCCGGAAACTTTCGGAAAGAACCGTTTTGAGCATTTCCTTGGTCGTCGTCTTTCCGTTCGAGCCCGTCACGGCAATCTTCTTCAGCTTAAAACGGCGCTGGTATCCCTTTGCGAGCTTCAAAAGCGCCGCGTTCGTATCATCGACAGGGACATAGACTTCCGAGGGAAAGTCCCCGATTTTATTTTCGTCCATTACGCTCATCAAGGCTCCTTTCCGCATCATCTGGGGAACAAATTCATGTGCATCAAAACGCGCACCCTTTAACGGCCAAAACACGACGCCCGGTTCCGCTTCGCGGCTGTTGAGGCAAAGGCGCACCTTGCGTTTTGCCGTCCGCGCATTCAAACCGACCGGTTCGCGTTCGAGAATTTCGCACATCTCGCCGATTGTCAAATCCAGCTTCTGCATTACTTCATCTCCCGCAGAATAATTTCGTGGTCGTCGAAATGATGCTTTGTCTTTCCGACGATTTGGTAATTTTCATGTCCCTTTCCCGCCACAATCAGCATGTCGCCGGGGTTTAGACTTTTGCAGGCGAGCGAAATGGCCTCTTCGCGGGAAACGACGACGTTAAAGCGGTCCGAATGCATGCCGCTCACAATTTCCGCAATAATCGCCTCGGGATCTTCCGTCCGCGGATTGTCGGAGGTCACCCAGGCAAAATCCGCTTCGCGTTCCGCAATTTCGCCCATGATGTGACGCTTGTTCCGGTCGCGGTCTCCGCCGCATCCGAACACGACGGAAAGCTTTCCCTTGCACAGGGAACGGGCCGTGCAAAGCACGCGTTCGAGAGCGTCCGGCGTATGCGCATAATCCACGATAACGCGCCGAGCGCCGTCGTTAAACGTCATTTCAAAGCGTCCCGGAACCTTGACCGTCGAAAGCGCCTTCCGGATGGAACCTTCGGAAATGCCGAGCTTTTTCGCCCAGGAGGCGACGAGCAAAACGTTGTCCGCATTGAAGTCGCCGACAAGTCCCGTCTTTAGCGGCGTCTCCGACACAAAGGGAACATCCAGCACGAGGCCGTTTTCCGAACTTTGGACGGAACGCGGCGACGAACTTGCACCGGCCTTTCCGAGCCTCGAAACGGAAACCTTGTTCAAAACGGAAATTTCGTCAAAGAGCCGTGCGCCAAAAGCGTCGTCCACGTTTATCACGGCGATTCCGTCTTCGGCGAGATACTTTGTAAACAAAAGCTTTTTCGCCTCGTAGTAATTTTCCATCGTCACATGATAGTCGAGATGGTCTTCCGTCAGGTTCGAAAAAAGCCCGCTGCAAAAGGAAATTCCCTGCACGCGGCCCTGGCAAAGCGAATGCGAAGAGGCTTCCATCACCAGATCCGAACAGCCCGCTTCGACCGCTTCGGCGGCAAACGCATAAAGTTCAAGAATTCCCGGCGTCGTGAGGTTCGAAGCGACGACCTTCTCCCCGATCTTTTTGCAAATGGTTCCGACAAGGGCCGTCTTTCGGCCTTCGGCCGAAAGCATCGCCTCCATCAAAAAGGCGCTGGTCGTCTTCCCGTTCGTCCCCGTCACGGCGTGTGCGGAAAGCTTCGAAAACGGATCGCGGAAAAAGGTCCGTGCAATGTCCGCGCGGGCTTCGCGCACGCTCGGAACGAGAATCCACTTGTTCGCAAGATCCTGCGGGGCTTCCGTCTCGCCGACGACGGCAACGGCACCCTTCGCAAGCGCGGTCCGGGCAAACTCCTCGGACTTTTCGCCGGGGAGCGCAAAAAACAGATCGTTCGGAAGGACCTTGCGCGAATCATCGGAAAGGCCCTTGACCTTCAAGTTTTTCAAAACACCTTCAGACAACATAAGCCTACCCTTTCTCGGAAAGAACGAGTTTGAATTTTTCGCCGCGCCGAAGCAATGCGTTCGGTTCGGGGAACTGTTTTTTGACGCGACCGGTTCCCTCGTAGGAAATTTCTCCCGAAAGTTCGCCTATCTGCTCAATCGCATCGCGGAGGGAAAGTCCCACGAGATTCGGCATCCGCTGGGCGTTCGGAACTCCCAGGCGCAAGACCAGTCCACCGTCCGCAAAATCGCGTTCCTGAGCAACGACCGTTTTCCCCTCGCCGTCAAAAGTCACCAGGCACTTGCGGCTTTCGGCGAGATTTCTAGCGGCATCGTTCGAAAGCCCCACAAATTCCACGTTGCAGCGGTCTTCCACCGAAACGTGCCGCAAGTTATAGGGAACGGGCGAGGATTCCGGGGAATAGTAAATGCCTTCCATGATGTTTCTGAAGATAGGGCCCGCCGCCGCGCCGCCGGAAGTCTTTCCGTAAACGCCCGGTTCATCGACAAGGACCATGCAAACGTAGCGCGGATTTTCGGCCGGCGCAAGTCCAATGAACGAGGCGACCGTCTTGGAAGCGTCATAGCGCTGCGACTTGAACTTGATGGCCGTTCCCGTTTTTCCGCCAAACTGAATGCCCGGAATTTTTTCGGACTTTACCTGTTTTCCCGTTCCGGTTTCGACGACCTCGCGCAGCATGGCGCGCACCCGCGCCGCGGTGCTTGTCGAAATCACGTTGCGGATTTTTTCGGGAGAATTTCTCTTTACGACTTCCCCGTCGAGCGTGCGCCATTCCTTCACAAGCGTGGGCTTATACAAGGTTCCGCCGTTTGCGATGGCCGCATAGCTCATCGCCATCTGAATAGGCGTCACCAGAATTTCGTGGCCGTAGCCGATGGTCTTTCCGGTCCGTCCGCTCCAACGGTCGGTTTTCTTCAGTTGCCCGGATTCCTCGCCGGGAAGCTCCACCTGCGTCTTGTTGCCGTATCCAAAGGCGAGAAGATAGCGGTAGAATTTTTCCTTGCCGATGCTGTCCGCAATTTTTGCAAAGATGATGTTCGACGACACGGCCATCGCGCCCGTCATATTGTGATCGCCGTGATCCCTGCCATTATCGTCGTGAATGATGATGCCGTTTCCGGCATTCCACTTTCCCTTTTCGCCGCTAAAGACCGTTTCCGGATTCACCGAATGCGTTTCGATGGCCGTTGACGCGGTAATCGCCTTGAACGTGGAGCCCGGTTCGTAGGGCATCGACACAATGTCGCTCTTGACGCGGGAGCTTGCCGTAAGCGGGGCGTTCGGGTCGAACGTCGGATACGTCGCCATGGCGAGAATTTCGCCCGTGTAAGGATCGACAATGACCGCGCTGCCGCTTTTGGCCGAAACCTTTTCGACGCCTTCCTTCAGCGCATGCTCCACAATTTCCTGAATGTTTCCGTCAATCGTCAGCACCAGATCCAGCCCGGGAATCGGGTTCTGGGACTTGATGATGCGACCGGCCTGAATCTTTTGGTTCGCATCCTTCACATAGCGAACCCAGCCGTCCGTTCCGCGGAAAAGGGAATCAAAATAAAGCTCTAGCCCGGAGCTTCCCTCGCCCGCCCGGTTCAGCTTGCCGAGAATTTGCGCGGCAAGAGTCCCTTCCGGATAAACGCGGCGCGTTTCCACCCGGCTCGAATCCTTTTTCGGCTCTTTTGGCTTTTCCTTGTCCTTGGACTCCTTCTCTTCGCCTTTGCATTCGTCAATGCATTCCTCGATGCTTTGGGCAAGCACCATTCCGTTCCGGTCGAGAATGCGTCCGCGCGGAGCCGTCTGAATCTTGTTCGTCTGCGCACGGAAATTCGCCTTCGCATTGTATTTGTCAAAGTCCAGGACCTGAATTTGGAAAGAACGGACAAGAAGTATCAGCCAGCAAAGGGCGAACACCAGAAAAAGCCAGGAAATGCGGTCCAGATTTCTCATGGATTCTTCCCCACCTTTTTCACCTTGACGGGAACGTTCCCGTAGCCGAGCCCAAGGGCGGCCGCTTCCACCGCAATGTTTTCAAGCGACAAAAGTTCCTTTTCTTCCGCGTTCATCTTGACGACGTCCCCGCGAAGAAGCGAAACCTCGCGACGAAGCTCCAACCGGCGTTTTGCCAAATCCTCGTAGGCGTTCTGTTCCCACATGAAGCCGCAAAGAATCACGCCCGCATAGAGGATAAGCGCGAAAATTCCAAGGGAACGGTGTGCCTTCAAAAACCGGATCATACTCTTTCGTACACCCTCAGCTTTGCAGACCGGGCACGCGGATTCCGGCGAATTTCCTCTTCGGTCGGAAGCACGGGCTTGCGAAACACCTTTTTCAGCTTCCGATGGTTTCCGCCACAGGTGCAAACCGGGGACGCGGGCGGGCAAACGCAATCCCTTTCGAACTCCGCGCACACGAGCTTTACCGTGCGATCCTCGACGGAATGGTAAGAAATGACGACAAGGCGCCCTCCCTTCACAAGGGCCTCCACCGCGGCGCGCATGCTCGTACGGATTTCTTCCATCTCCCCGTTCACTTCCATCCGAATGGCCTGGAAAATGCGGGCGAGAATTCCGTTCATATCCCGCATGCGGTCGGGATAGGTCTTTTCGGCCGCCGCGCGCAAATGTTCCGGAAGAACCGGAGACTTTACATCCGCAAGGACTCCCCGAATGTTTTCGCTTAACTTGTACGCACGATCAAGGTCCGCGTTTTCCTTAAAGGCGCGGGCCATCTCTTCCGGTGAATTTGTACGCAGCCAATCCTGGGCGCTAAAGTCCGCGCGCAAGTCCATCCGCAAATCGACCGGATGGTTTCCACAGAACGTGAACCCGCGGGAATCGTCATCGACCTGATGGCTGCTGATTCCCAGGTCGTACAGGATTCCGTACAAACTATTTTCCCGGACCTCCACTGCCAGTCTGCCGAACGGCACCGGGTGGAACGTCACCTGCGACGCGAACGGGCGGAGCCTCTCCCCCGCATAGCGAATCGCCTCGGGATCCCTGTCAAAGGAATGCAAGTGCCCCTTTGCCGAAAGTCTCTTCAAAATGCCTTCGGAATGCCCGCCGCCGCCGAGCGTGCAGTCCGCATAGACGCCATCCGGATTTACCACCAGGGCGTCCATGCATTCTTCAAACAGAACCGGGGAATGATATTCAGCGATTTTCATTGCCGCTCCCCGAAGACACATCGTCGAAGAATCCCGCATCGAACTCTTCAAAGTCTTCTTTCTGATTGAAGCCATACTTCGAGCTGTAGATGGAGGGATTCCACAATTCCACCGACTTTCCGGTCCGCGCCACATAGAGGACTTCCCCTTCGAGACGGGCAAAGGCCATGTCTCCCTTCGAAAGCATAATGCGGTTTTGACCGTCCAGGGCCACGTAGTGCGCGTTGGCCTTGAACATCCGGCGAAAACGATCGTTCTTCGGGGTAGCTGGACGCGCTTCAATCCGCGCGATGAACTTGCGAAACTCTTCCAAAGTAAACAGGATGAGAGAATCGCGGCCTCCAAAGGCAAGGATCAACGACTTGCCCTCTTCCTCGGAGAGCAGCCGACGAAATTCCCTGGGGAAGGGCGTCCTTCCCTTTTCGTCGATAGCCGTTTTGGCCTGGCCTATGAATTCGTTCAATTCCATTAAAAGTTACCCACTTTCATCCACAACAATACAAAATATACCACTTTCTCCCACAAACCTCAATAGGGCGTCCAAAAAATCCGTGCGAAAATCACACTCCAAAAGAAAGCTCTCCGCTTTGGGCAGTGCACAAAAGTTCACAAAACGGGAACTTTCGGCGGAAAGAAGGCGGAAGCCTATTGAAAGTTTTTGAAAAGAAGCCTCCCGCGGCGAAATTGTGAGCGCAGTCAAGCCCACATTTTATAATCCAGAAATGGGCAACGATCTTCCATGGAATGAATTTGTTCGTACGCCACAGAAGTTTTCCATGAAATTCGAATTCCTAATAGGATGCATCTTCAGGAAGTTTTAAATGACGAATTTCCATACAAACGACTGGTATTTGGAAAATTTGAAGGGTCCTGTGGTCCGAAATACATCTTTTTGGGCCTGTACGAACTCGATCAAAACAAGTCAAACTCCTATAGCGCAACCAACCCTTATATGACCGACACAAGTTCATTTCCCGGCAATTTGAGTTTTGGACCTTCAATCGATTACCCGCACTGCGTCTGGAAACGGATTGCAACAAACTGGTAAAATTTCCTTTCTAAAAAGCCCTTCAAAAAAAAGGAGTAGTCTCTCTTAACTTTTTTCCTATGCTTGAAATCATCGGGTTCATTGTCATCGGGCTGATTGCCTTTGGCATTGCCGTTGCCATTGTTTATGTTGCCGTCAATGTGACACTGATTCTTTTGCCCATAGCCCTGGTTATCGTGGCGATATACGTTTTCTGCGTTTTCTTTTGCGACGGAAGCAAAAGTTTTGATTTCGACGGTTTCAAACAAAGTCAGCGGGTGGAACGGGTCGAAAAAGTCGGGCCGAGCATCGTAAAGACCCGCACCCAGGCCCAGCAAATTTTTCACGAGCGGGTCATCGACGCGACCAGGCAAAAAGCGGAAGTCAATCTTTCCACGATTCGGCCGGAAATCGATTCCGCCATTGCGAGAGTGGTAAAGGCCTATCGCCTGTTTACCGAAGACTACTCGTTTATGCCGCTTATCACAAGCGCCGACGATTACGAGGGGCACGCCACCCGATCGGCACACTATGTGGGCGCGGCCATCGATTTTCGCATCAAGGACATGGGAGACTTGGAAGATCGCCGGGAACTGGTACAGATGATTTGCGACGAACTGGACGAACGCTTTCTGGTTTTGCACGAAGACGTCGGAACGTCCAACGAGCATGTTCACCTCCAGCTGCGAAGCGGCACATACGACCGAAACGTCACATGGCGATAGCCGTCACCGCAAGCAGCACAAGCCCCGAATAGACGCCGCCGAGGAGGTCGTCCGCCATCACGCCCCAGGCGCCCGGCAGGCGTTCCAGCCGGTGGATGCCGAGAGGCTTCAAAATGTCGAAAAAGCGGAAAACGAGAAAGGCCACGGCCAAAAGCCACGGATGTTCCAGAATGGTTTCGGACGAAACGAACGCGAGCGACATCCACACGCCACACACCTCGTCAATCACAATCCAGCCCGGGTCCTCGATTTTCGCATCGCGCATCGCCTTTTTCACAAACGGAATCGCAATAAAAAATACGGCGACGGCCGCAAACAAAAAAAATCCGTAGGCGTCAAGGCTTTCAAGCCGGCCGTTTTTCCAAAGCTCGTAGCGGAGCGGCCAAAAGTTCGCGGAAAAAAGCGCAAGCGGGTAGGCGACAATAGCCGCGGCAAGGCTTCCGTAGGTTCCGGGCATCTTGGGGAGCATTCCGGATCCGAAGAACGTACAAATTAACGCGGAGAGCCTGTCGGTTTTTCGCCAGGCAAAGAGTTCCTGGGTTTTGCCGTATTTGGCGCGCAATTCCTCGCGGTTCATCCGAGCTGCGACTCCCGATAGTCAAACCCGAAGGCGCGCCGCGAGACGGAAAGGATGGGCGGCATCTGGATGCGCTTTGCAAGAGCGATACCCTTGTAACGCTTCCACCAGCGGTTCATGTCGACAAGAATTTCCTCGTCCGAGCGGAACGCCTTTTTGAGGACGGAAACCTCCACGCCGAGTTCCTTCGCATAGGCTTCGACGCCGTTCCCAAGGAGCCTCTCGGAATCGGAGAGGGCGTTTCGCTGCCAGCGTTCCATCCAAAAGGCAAAAAGCCGGTCGTGGTAAGGATAGATGATCGGGTCGCCCTTTCCCTCGTCAACGTTTTGCGCGTCGGAAAGTTCCGCACTCGCGGGGATGTCGATGGACGCTTGCGGAATGACTTCCCGTTCGCGGTTGATTTCGCGGGCGAGTTCATAAACTTGAGTTTTCCAGAGGTCTCCCAGTGCGCAAAGGACGCCGGACGTGTCGCCGTAAAGCGTGCAGTAGCCGACGGTGATTTCGCTCTTGTTGCCGTTGCACGTAAAGCCCGCGCCGACGACGCTCGCAATGGTCGCGAGGAAAGCCGCGGACCGGAGCCGTGCCTGCAAATTTTCGTAATGGATTCCCTCGACCCGCATTTCGAGAGGGTTCCTTTCAAACGAATCCTTTGCAAGGCTTTCGCACAAGGTTTTGGCCACGTCCTCGATGGGAGCGACCATGTAGGGGCATCCGAGATTTTCGGCGAGATCCCTTGCCGCGTTTTGCGTCGTGTGAGAGTTGAAGCGCGTCGGCATGTTGACGAGAAAGACGTTTTCCTTTCCGAGCGCCTCGGCATACAAAACGGCACTCACGGCGCTGTCTATACCGCCGGACGCTCCGATGACCACCTTCCGAATACCGAAGCGGGCGAGATTCTTTCGAATCATATAGACCAGGGCTTCCCTAACCTCGGCGATGCCCGTCTTGCGGGGCATTTCCTTTTCTTCGACATGAACCTTTCCGTTATTGAACTCGACAAGCGTCGCATGTTCCTCAAAAATCGGAAGCGAAAAAAGGCTCTTTCCATCGGCGTCGTAAACGCTCGAATCGCCCTCGAATGCGTAAATGTTCTTGCCGTTGTTCTGGGTGCCGACCGCGTTGACGTAAAGCAAGGGAATTTTCGCCCGGGCGGCGTGCGCCCCGAAAACCCTGTCACGCGCACGGTCCTTTCCTTGCGTATAGGGCGAGCACGAAATGTTTATCAGAAGATCCCCGTGCGACATTTTTTCGCGGAGAATTTCGAAAGGCTTTATTTTGTAAAGGGAATCCCAGCCGTCCTCGCAAATCGTGATTCCGATTTGGACGCCGTCCACTTTTAACGGCGAAAGGACTTTCGAGACGGGAACGCCCGTCGTCTGCGCGAGCTTTCGAAGGTCCGAAAAATAGCGCGGTTCCTCGAACTCCCTGTAGCTCGGAAGGAGCGTCTTGGGAAGGAACTTTTTTTGCACGTCGCCGCAACTTACAAGCGTCCTGAACTCGCCGCGGGAGGCGTAATAGGCAACGTTGTAAAGTAGCGGCCGGCCGTTTTCGCCGTTTTCAGACTCCCGTGCGACGCTTCCAAAAAGAATGTCGATTTTTTGGGAAAGTCCGCGCACCGATTCGTTTATACGTTCGCACCTTTCGACAAAACTTTCCTCTTCCCACAGGTCCGAGAGCAGATAGCCCGGGACGCACATTTCCGGGAAGACGACGAGGTTTGCGCCAAGCGAAATTCCCCGTTCGACAAAACGTTCCATTGTCCGAAAGTTCATTTCCGGATTCCCGGGAATGACTTCCATTTGCGCAAGCAAAATTTTCATGTTACATCCAGCCGCGATCGGAGGTTCCCGAGATGCCGCGAACCTTCAGGTCGAAGTCATCCGGGTTGGTCGCTGCGGCGAGAGCGACTTCGTACGTAATCAGCTGTTTGGAATAAAGGTCGAGCAGGGCCTGGTCAAAGGTCTGGCTGCGGTATTGCATGTGGCCTTCCGCGATGGCCTGTTCCACGAGACTCGTCTTGTCCTTATCAACAATGTATTCGCGGATGGCGGCCGTGTTTATCATGATTTCCGCGGCGGGAACGCGTCCCTTTCCGTCGGCCTGCGGGAGCAGTCGAAGGCTGATGATTCCGGCGAGGCATTCCCCGAGGAGCAGTCGCACTTCGTCGTGCTGGTGCGGCGGATACATGGAAAGCACGCGCGCAATCGTTTCGGTGGCGTTGGTCGTGTGGATGGTCGCAAAGACCATGTGACCGGTATCGGCAGCGGTCAAGGCAATTTGCATCGTTTCGAGGTCGCGGATTTCGCCGACGAGGAGAACGTCCGGATCCTGGCGGAGCGCCGAGCGGAGAGCGTTGGCGTAGGAGTTTGTATCGACGCCGATTTCACGCTGCGAAATGATGGACTTGCGGTCCTTGTGCAAATATTCGACAGGGTCTTCCACCGTGATGATGTTGTCCGAAACGACATCGTTCAGATGGTCGATCATCGAAGCGAGACAGGTCGATTTGCCGGAACCGGTCGTCCCCGTCACAAGAACAAGTCCGCGCTTGCGCTCGGCGAGTTCCAAAATGACGGGAGGAAGCTTGAGTTCCTCGAACTTGGGAATGCTCGCCTTGATGTGGCGAATGACCATGGCCGAAGTGCCGCGCTGGCGAAACACGTTGACGCGGAAACGTCCCATGTCGCGGGCCCCCACGGCAAAGTCGCATTCCTTTTCCTTTTCAAAGCGGTTCATCTGGTCGCGGTTCATCATATCGACCAGAAACTCGTCCATTGTCGCGGCATCGATGGGCGTGTCAACGACACGCGTCAGTTCGCCGTTAATGCGGTAAATAGGCGGAACGCCCACCCGAATGTGCAAGTCCGAGGCCTTTTTCTGCGCCATCAGACGCAAGAGCTGTTCGATTTTCAAAGTCGCCATGGATAGCTCCGCGCGTTAGTTGGAATTGTTTCCTTCGCTTCCGATTTTTTCGATTTCTTCAAGGCGCGCCTGGAGAGCCTCGTCGCCGGGATTCTTTTTGAGAAGTTCGCGATAGATGCGAGCGGCTTCGCTATAAACGCCCTGTTCAAAATAAATTTCGGCAAGAGTCCGCGTACCGGTCGTCGGGTCCTCGTCGAGCGCGTCGTCGGAGCTTTCGCCGAAGAGGCTGTCGAACGAACTTTCCACGGACTTTTCAAGCGTTCCTTCAGAGGGTTCCGACGGGGCCGGAGATGCCGCGTCCGAGAGGCTCGGTGTTTCGGAGAGGCTCGATTTTTCAAACGGGGACGCGTCGCTTTCGGCGGGAAGTTCTTCATCCGCCGGGCTTTCGACCGGTGCCGTATCCGCGGACGGAGCGGTTTCCTCGGCAGGCGTTACGTGCGACGTGAGGTTTTCAAGAGGAAGATCATCGTCGGAGCTTTCGCCGAAGAGGCTGTCGAACGAGCTTTCCACGGACTTTTCGAGCGTTCCTTCAGAAGGTTCCGACGGGGCCGGAGATGCCGCATCCGAGAGGCTCGATGCTTCGGAGAGGCTCGACTTTTCAAACGGGGACGGGTCGCTTTCGGAGGGAAGTTCTTCATCCGCAGGGTTTTCAGACGGAGCCGTTTCCTTAGCGGGCGTTACGTGCGACGTGAGGCTTTCAAGAGGAAGATCATCGTCGGAGCTTTCGCCGAAGAGGCTGTCGAACGAACTTTCCACGGACTTTTCAAGCGTTCCTTCCGAAGATTCCTCGGCGGGTGCAGATGCCGCATCCGAGAGGCTCGGTGTTTCGGAGAGGCTCGACTTTTCAAACGGGGACAGATCGCTTTCGGCGGGAAGTTCTTCGCTCGCAGGGCTTTCGACCGGAGTCGATGCCGCGGACGGAGCCGTGTCCTCGGCAGGCGTTACATGCGACGTGAGGCTTTCAAGAGGAAGATCGTCGTCGGAGCTTTCGCCGAAGAGGCTGTCGAACGAGCTTTCCACGGACTTTTCAAGCGTTCCTTCCGAAGATTCCTCGGCGGGTGCAGATGCCGCATCCGAGAGGCTCGGAGCTTCGGAAAGGCTCGATTTTTCAAATGGGGACGCGTCGCTTTCGGTGGGAAGTTCTTCGTTCGCAGGGCTTTCGACCGGAGTCGATGCCGCAGACGGAGCGGTTTCTACCGGAGCGCTTTCCGCGGCGGGTTCGGTTTCTTCGGTGGGAAGGCTCGACGTAAACGGCTTTCCGGAAAAGTCAAATTCTTCCGGCAGTTCGTCCTCGCCAAAAATGCTGTCGAACGCGTCGGAGAGGCTTTGCGGTTTGTCTTCGGCCGCAGGTTCCGGAGCCTTTGTTTCGGCGGGTTTCGAAGGCTCTGGAAGTTCGCTCGCCTCGTCCGGGTCGGACGCTCCGAAAATTCCCGAGAGGGCGGTCGAAATATCGTCGCTTCCGATTTCATCCGTCGGGAAAGCGTCCTGTTCCTTGTTCTCGGGCGCAAATCCCGCAATGGCGTCGTCGAGGCTGTGTTCCAGGTCGTCAAAGGAAACTTCCCCGTCCTGGTCCTCGTCCACGGGCAAAAGCGTGGACAGCGAAAGGAACGGATCTTCTTCCGCATTTTCCGGTTCGGGCGCCTTTTCGATTGCGCTTTCCGCGGCGGGAGCCGTTTCTTCCGGAGCCTTTTCGAGCGTGCCGTCCGAGCTGTCGGAGACTTCGGAGAGAGGCCTGTCGAGAACGTCCGGGTCGGAAGCTTCCGCAGCCGGGACGCTTGCACTTTCCGCACCTTCAGAAGCTTCAGCGCTTTCGGCGGGAACGGCTTCCGCATTTTCTTCGGCGGGGACGTCTATCGTCGGAGCGTATTCCTCTTTCCAGAAGGGGTCGAGCGGATCCAGGTCGTGCAAATGGCGGTAGCACTGGTTGCGGTTTTCCACGTCGCCCTTTTCTTCGTAGGCGTCGCCCATGCGGCGGATGGCGGAAAGGCAGTAGGGATTTCGCACCAAAACATATTTGCAGGACTCGATGACGCCGTCCCAGTCTCCCTTTGAAACAAGGAGCTTCGAAAGGACCAGATGGCCTTCTTCACACGGGATTTCGGAAAGACCCTTTTGGACACATTCCAAGGCCCCGTCCACGTCGCCCGCCCGATTTTTCAGGTCGGCAAGCCAGGCGTAAGCCCGGGACGTTTTCTTTTTGCCGATTGCCTTGCGAAGAGATTCTACCGTAGTCGCCATATTTACCTCAAATCCTTAGTTTTCGAGCGCAATCGCTTCGTCCGAAAGCAGAACGGGAATTCCGTTTTTTACCGGATAGATGTGCTTTCCGTCCCGCGACACCAGAGCCTCTTCCAAAGCCTCGCCCACGACGGCACCGCCGACCGTCCGGAGGGAACCCGCCCGAATCTTTTCGTTCACGAGATCGAGCGTCTCGGCGGACGCTTCCAAAAGCGCATCGTGCGTATCCGGGGTACAGAGGATGGAAAGCATTTCTGGATTCATAACATACCTTTTATCTTTTCCTGTAAAAAATAATTCCTTTTCCCTTATGCCGCATCGATTTTTAAAAAAGAAACGGCCGAAAAGGCGCTAGTAAAAGCAATTCAGATCCACGACCGCATAATTCGAATTGTTTTCGGTCGCAATCAAGAGCTTCGGGGAAAGTCCGAGCGACTTGACCCAGTCCGAATCGAAGCGTTCCCGGAACCCCGCGGAATCGGACAGCACGAGAAGTTCCCGCGAACCGGTCCTCTTGCAGATGAGCGGAAGGTTCGAAAGCGGGCCCAAAAGGTGTTCCCTGTTTTCGGGCGTCACGCGCGAAGGATCCGCGGAAACACACCCGAGAAGGTTGAGCCCGGACTTTAGATGATACCTGTCGAACCAGCCCGCAAGCGAATCCGTCGTCCCGCCGAGGAGAATGGACCGCTTTGACTTTCCCGAAAAGATGTCGTAAAAATACCTTCCCCAAAAAAGGAGGCGCCGCCAAAAAACGCAAAGGAGGGCGGCCAAAAGCGCAGGGAACCCGAGGGAAGGCACTCCCGCAAAGGCAAAAACCGCAATCAGGACGCCGAGCGCCTCGGAAGGGACCAAAAACTTGAAAAGGCGAAGCCCGTCGAGCCGTGGCGAAACATAGTCCCCCGCAAGAGCGAGCGGCAGCCACGTCAAAACGGCAAGCACGGCTGCATTTTCGAACGTCCAGGTGCCCATTTTCGAAAAGGCGAGAACGGAAAGCAGCACGCACAAAAAATCGACGAGCATTTTCCACCATTGCGGAACCAGTCGCGAAAAGACGCCGACGATGGCGGCAAAGAAAATGCCGAACGCGATGACGCACGTCGGAAGATGGTAGTTGTGATGCTTTTTCGCAAAGATGAGCATCGCCATGTAAAATTCGACAAAGGTTCGAAAGCGACGGGTCTTGCTGCTCTGGCCCTTAAAATGCAAAATGCTCGTGCCGGGATAATAATAGTTGCGGAACCCGAGCTTTTTGGTGCGCAGGCAAATGTCGAGGTCCTCGCCATACATAAAAAAGTCCCGGTCAAAACCATCGAGGCGTTTGAACGTTTCGCGCCGAATGCCCAAAAAGGAACCGCTCACCGCATCCACTTCCGTTTCTTCGTCCGGGTCGAGGTATGTCATGTTGTACGACGCGAAGAGCCTGCTTTTGGGGAACAACGCGGAGAGACCTATCGTTTTGCAGATGGCGGCAAAGGGCGATGGGAAGGACCTGCGGCAAGCCCATTGGAGAGTGCCGTCGCCGTTTAAAATTTTGCATCCGACGGCGCCCGCGTCCGGTTTCGTCTGCATATAGGCAAGGGTCTTTTCAAAAGTCCCGCGCGAAACGACCGTGTCCGGGTTGATGAAAAAGAGAACGTCCTTTGTCGCCTGTTCCGCGGCCAGGTTGCAGCCCTTTCCAAAGCCCAGATTTTCCGCGCTCGAAAGCCAGCGCACATTCGGAAACGATTCCTTTTGCCGCTCGAGAATGGGAACGGGAGAGCCGTTGTCGAGAACGATGACTTCCGAATCCAGATTTTCGAGGGCCTCGGAGACGGACGCGACGCACGCGGAAATGTAGTCCCGCGAATTGAACGCGACGATGATGACGGAACAGGAAAGGGGCTTTTGCGACATGCGGAGAGGACTTGCTTTTACTTTTTAAAGCGCAATTTCAACACGAGGAAAAACGCCTCGGAAATGATGCCGCCGCTCATCTTCGAGACTCCGCGGATGCGGTCCGTGAAGATGATGGGAATTTCCTTTACGCGGAGACCCTTTTTCCAAATTTTGTAGGTCGTTTCGATTTGAAAGCAGTAGCCGTCGCTCTTCATGCCCGAAAGGTCCAGGGCCTCGAGCGCCGAGCGCCGAAAGCACTTGAAGCCTCCGGTCGCATCCTTTATGGGAAGGCCCGTCACGAGGCGCGTGTAGAGGTTTGCAAAGTAGCTGAGGAGGAGGCGTTTCCAGTCCCAGTTGACGACGCCGATTTTTTTCCCGTTGTAGCGGCTTCCCAGAACGAGGTCGGCGTTTTCCGCCGCTTCGAGAAACCGCGGAAGGTCGGACGGCTTGTGGCTAAAGTCCGCGTCCATTTCGAAGACGCGTTCAAAGTCCCGTTCGAGCGCCCAGCGGAATCCCGTCACATAGGCGGAGCCGAGGCCCATTTTTCCCTTGCGACGGAGAAGATGCACGCGCGGATTTTCTTCCGACATTTTTTGTACGATGTCGCCCGTCCCGTCGGGAGAACCGTCATCGACGACGAGAACTTCCAGGCAGGGGTCCTGCGAAAGCACTTCCGGAACAATCAGCGGAATGTTGTCCTTTTCGTTATACGTCGGAATAATGACAAGGCTCTTGGGATAGGTCATCGGGCGTCCTCCGTTTTTAGCGTTGAATCGTCCCGAACCGTTTCCGCAATCGGATAGCGCTGCTTTTTATTCCGGTTGAAAAGTTCCGCGAGGAACCCGAGCGAAAAAAGCTGGACGCCCATCAAAAGCGAAAATCCGCCGACGACAATCAGCGGGCGCAGATGAAGCGACCCGACGCTCAGCCACTGGAATCCGAAATATCCAAAGACTCCCATTCCGAACAAAAGAAATACGAGTCCGAGGAATCCGAAAAAGTGGAGCGGCTTTGTCGCAAAGCGGTTTAAAAAGAGGAGGGTCAGAAGGTCGAGAAATCCCGACACGAGGCGCGAAACGCCATACTTGGACGCACCGTGAATCCGGGCGCGATGGGCGACGGGCATCTCGGCAATTCGCGCGCCCTGCCACTTCGCCATCACCGGGATGAACCTGTGAAAATCCCCGTAGAGGTTGATGAACCGCACCACGGAACTGCGGTAGAGCTTGATACCGCAATTGAAGTCGTGCAGGCGTTTTCCGCAAATGATCGAGACTGTAATATTGAAAAGCTTGGACGGCCAGGTCTTGTGCCACGGATCGTGACGGTGGACCTTCCAGCCCGAAACCAGGTCGTAGCCCTCGTCGAGGACCTTCATCATCTTGGGAATTTCGCGCGGATCGTCCTGCAAATCGCCGTCGAGCGTTGCTATCAGGTTTCCGCGGGACTTCGAGAATCCGAGCGAAAGCGCGTCCGCCTTGCCGCAATTGAACTGGAAGCGGAAAAGCCGCAAAAAATCGTACTTTTTCGAAAGTTCCAGAAGAACCTTCCAGGAATCGTCCCGGCTGCCGTCGTCGATGACGATGACTTCAAAGGACTTCCCCGTCGGCGTAATCGCGGAGACGATTTCTTCAAGGAGCGGCGGAAGGTTTTCGGCCTCGTCCTTGACGGGTATTACCAAGCTCAGATCCATAGTCACATCCTGGGTTCTTTCAAATTATTTGGCGGCGGAAACGGTGTCCGAAGCCGAATCCGCGGCGGCCTTCTGGGCAAGCTTCAGGTCGTCGGCTAGGGTCGTTTCGGACATCGAGGCGAGTCTTTCCAGTTCCATTTCGAGCCGCATTCTGCCCTGTTCGTCGTAAGCCGGAACCTTTTCAAGTCCGCGCTTCAGGTATTCGGCGGCGCGGTTCTTGTCCTTGACGGATTCAAGCACAAAGGAAGCGGCCCAGTAGGAGCGCCATTCTTCCGGGAACTGGTAAATTCCGCGGTCGAGGAAGCGGAGCGCAAAGTCCGTCATCGCCTGGAGCGTCTTTACCTTGGACTCCGTAAGAGGCGTTCCATCGGAGAGGAGCGCATTCATTTTGTCGCGGACCTGGAACGCAATTTGCAGATAGAGGGACGTATAGCTCGAAAGCAGGCGGGTCGTTTCGTCGTCGATGTAGGCGGTTCCGTCACCGAGGCCGCGGAACTTGTAAACGCTGTCGATGAGGAATGCGGTGCGTCCGAGGTCAAAGTCGTCGTTTGACTTGCGGCGGTCCGTCATGTCGCCCTGCATCAGGTTAAAGACCATGCCTTCCTGAACCATGTACTTTTCGAGGCCCATGAAGTTGGACGTTCCGACCGTTGTCGAGAAGTGGAGAGGCCTATCGACATTGTTCATCGCGAGGTCCAGCACGAGCTTGTATTGCGTGAGCATCAGGTTTGCATGCGTGCGGTCCTGCCATTCGAGGAACGCGGTATAGACCTGCCGCATCACCTTGTATTGCTTGAGCTTGAGCGTGTCCGCGTCGGGGAGCGCCTTACCCGTCGAATCCGTCATGTTCTTGATGCGGTTTTCGAGAGCCGGAAGCGCCCGCTGTGCACGGGCCACCCACGTTTGCGCAAAATGTTCCGGGTTGCGTTCGTTCAGGTCGCCGATTGCCATCGACTTTTCAATGCCCGCGGCGTCGTAGCTGAGCTTCAGGATGGGTTCCTGAGTGAGCATCTGCTTGATATACCAGTCCGTGTTGCCGAGCGAGAGGTTCACCACGCGGACGTCCTTTCTCACGCCGGCGACCTGCTGCGCAAACCACAGCGGGAACGTATCGTTATCGCCGTTGGTGAAGAGGATGGCGTTCGGACGGCAGCTCATGAGAAGGTTGTAGGCGTAGTCCCACGGCACCCAAAGCCCGGAGCGGTCGTGCTCATGATAGTTGGAAATGCACGGAATTACCGAGGAGATGACGAGGAAGACCGCAGCAACGGGGACGGTAAGGGCCGAAGCCTTGACCGCGAGCAGATAGACGAGAATGCCTATTCCGACGCCAAAGATGAGGCTCATAAAGATGTAGGCCGGCGTGTAGAAGTAGTCACGTTCGCGGACTTCGATGTGAACGGCCTCGGGGAACGGGGCGCGGCGTCCCATCTTCGCGTAGGCGCTTTCGATTTGACGCCAGTTCTGCCACACCGTCGAACTTTCGAGGTTCCGGACCTTCTGTTCCGCGGCGGCAATTTGCGAAGCGTCCGCGCGGCGGTAGCGGAGAGAGTTCAGAACCATCTTCGCGTGTTCGATCTTTTGCCGCGTATCGAGCAGCGCACTTGCCTCCGGGACGGCCGGAAGGTTCATGCCCATCTGGTTCAAACTGGAGACGCTCGACACGACCGACTGCTTCCAATAGTTGCTGTCCCGCTCGGAGTCCGTCCGCATGCCGTCCGCAAAGTTCACGTAGAAGAGAAGCCCGAACGAACAAAGCCCGTAGAGAATTCCCATATAAATGCCGAGGCTCCGGTTGCGGCGGAAGGCGAAGACGCACACGGCGACAATCGCCCCGTTAAAGAGGAGGAACCAAATAAGCTGCGCGGGAACGTTGTCGCCCATGGCCTGCATTTGCGTCGGGAACGAGAATCCGAACCGTTCGAGCGGCGCGTTTTCCATCGGGTCGAAAACGTATGTTCCGCCAGAATAGCTCAAGCCGCCGACCTTGAACGGCAGGTATTGCGCGATCTGGTATCCGCCGTATCCCATGTTCGGGAAGGAGAGGAACTGGTGAGCGGTCTGTGCGCGGCGGTGCATCGCACGGGAAAGCATGCTTTCCGAACCGTACTGTTTGCGTTCCACGAAGTCGTTGAAAGACTTCCAGTTGGCCGGGTCAAACAGGTTCCCCAGCTGGAGGTTTCCTTTTTCGTCGCGGAAGTTTATTTCCGGATCGTTTTCGTCAATCGCCGGGTTCATTTCCGAGCGGATCGGCAAATACAGGTGCGAACTGTAGCCGAGAAGCGCGACGAGCGCAAAGGCGAGCGAAAGCCGGAAGCTCTTTTGCACGGCGGGAGAACCCTGACGGATAAGCACCAGAAATCCCAGAGCCACGACGAGGAGAACGGCAATCAGAATAAAGTCCGAAACGGCATATATCACAGAACAAAGGAGCGTTCCCGTAATCCAGACGGGAATCCGCGAAACGATCTTTTTGGGCTCCGCAATGAGGAGCAGCACAAAGACGGCGGGAATGGTCAAAAGCGTATAGAGGTGCGCCCCGACGCCGACAAACGCGATATAGCAAATAAAGACGAGAATCCGGTCGCCCCAGGCGTCTTCCTTGTGGTCGAGCCATTTGAGCGCGAGGTAGGAAACGAGCATCACGATGAGCATCGCAAAGCCATAGACTTCCGCCTCGACCGCGCTGAACCAGAACGTATCGCTGAACGTGAGAAGGAATCCCGCCGAGAGCGCGGCGGTGAACAGGACCAGTTTGCGGAAACCCGCCGAAATCTTGTCCGCGAACTTGTCCGTCGAAAGGATCTTCGAAAGGAAGTCCCAGGCAAAGAGCGACGTCACGAAGACGGTCAGGGCCGAGCATACGACGGAGATGTAGTTTACACGCTTTGCCACTTCATCGACAAACGGAAGAAGCAGTATCACGGCGCGGGAAAGCAGCACAAAGAAAGGCGTTCCGGGCGGATGCGGAATGCCGAGAATATTTGCACAGGCAATAAATTCGCCGCAGTCCCAGAAGCTCACCGTCGGCGCCATCGTCGAAATATAGACGACAAGCGCCACAATAGCGGCAAGACCCGCCGTCAAAAACTTCAACATTTTTTCAGAGATGTTCTTCACCGTTTTTCCTCCGATTTGTCGCTTGCGAAAATGATTCCCTTGTCGCGGGCGAACTGGTTGAGTATTCCGTTAATAAACCGATATGAATTTTCCGTGCTGTACTTGTTTGCCATCTCGATAGACTCCTGGATGACGACCTTCACCGGAACGTCCGTTTCGTAGAGAAGCTCCGCGAGGGCGATGTAAAGAATAATCCTGTCGAGCACCGCAAAGCGGTCGAGTTCCCAGCCTCTGGAATATTCGGAAAGAATCTTGTCGAACTCCGCGCGGTGTTCCTGAATCTGATCGACGAGCGACATGCCGTAGCGCTTCATTTCCGGAATGAGGCTTTTCTCGTTTCCGTTCTTTTTGTCCTTGCCGTAAAGTTTTTCAACGGAATCGAGCACGCCATCGACGCACTGTCCCACGGGTTCGCCCGTCATTTCCATGGCGTAGAGAAGTTCCATGGCAAAGACCCGGGCGGGCCGCTTGCTTAAATTTTGGCCCTTCATGCAAGCTCCTTATAGAGATTGACCATTTCCACGGCACATTCCGCACAGTCGGCGCCCTTGTTCCCGCCTTTTAGGCCGGAACGCGCCATCGCCTGATCGACCGTATCCGTCGTCAGGACTCCGAAAAGAACCGGGATTTTTCCCTCGGCCGAAAGGTTCGCGATGCCGCTCGTCACGGCACTCACGACGGAATCGAAGTGCGGAGTTTCACCGCGGATGACCGCCCCGAGAACGATGACCGCGTCGAATTTTTTCGAATCGACGAAGCGCCTGGCGACGCCCGGAAGTTCAAAGGCCCCGGGCACATGGGCAACCGTAATGTCGGAAGGTTCCACGCCAAAGGCGCGGAGCTTTGAAACGGCTCCCGAGAGAAGTCCCGCCGTCACGGTCTGATTGAAATCGGCAACGGCAATCGCAATGCGCATTCCCGTTCCGTTCAGGCTTGTTTTGTAAGTGTTGACGTCAACCATAAGAGCCTCAATTGTCCAAATTGTGCAAGATGTGTCCCATCTTTTCTTTTTTTGTCTGCAGATAAAACCGGTCTTCCGGAGTCGGAGGAATCTCGATGGGCACGCGGTCCACGATTTCGAGTCCGTAGCCTTCGATGCCCGTCACCTTCGCGGGATTGTTCGTTAAAAGCCTCATCTTCCGGACGCCCAGGTCCTTAAGAATTTGCGCTCCCACGCCGTATTCGCGAAGATCGGGCTTAAACCCGAGCTTTTTGTTGGCTTCGACCGTGTCAAAACCCTGTTCCTGAAGTTCGTAGGCGCGGAGCTTGTTGCAAAGCCCGATGCCGCGGCCTTCCTGGTTACGCATGTAAAGAAGGACGCCCGAATGTTCGCCGATAAAGCGAAGCGCGCTTTCGAGCTGGGCTCCGCAATCGCAGCGTTTGGACCCGAAGACGTCGCCCGTTAGGCATTCGCTGTGCACGCGAACATAGACGGGCTTCGAAAAGTCCGGGTCGCCCGCGACCCATGCGACGTGTTCCGAACCGTCCGTCTTGCTGCGGTAGCCGTAGGCGCGGAAAAGACCGTATTTGGTCGGAACGGAAGGCGAGGCAATGCGTTCCACAAAGGATTCCGTGCGAAGACGGTAGGCGATTAAATCCCGAATCGAGATGATTTTCAGCCCGAACTTTTTGGCCACGCTTTCGAGCTGCGGCATCCGGGCCATCGTGCCGTCCTCGTTCATGATTTCGATGAGAGCCGCTGCCGGGCGAAGCCCGGAGAGCCGCGCGAGATCGACGGCGGCCTCGGTGTGACCAGCGCGGCGAAGAACGCCCTCTTCCTGGGCGTAGAGCGGCGAGATGTGTCCGGGGCGTCCGAAGTCGCCCGCCTTTGCATCCGGCGAGGAGAGGGCGAGAATGGTCGCTGCGCGGTCATGCGCGGAGACGCCCGTGGAGCAGCCTTCGAGCTTATCGACCATCACGGTAAAGGGCGTTCCGAGGACCGAAGTGTTGTCTTCCGTCTGGCGGGAAAGGCCCAGTTCGCGGCAACGGCTTTTGGGGAGCGGTGCGCAAAGCACGCCGCGACCCTCGTGCAGCATAAAGTTCACCTTCTCGGGCGTAATCTTTTCGGCGGCGACAATAAAGTCGCCCTCGTTTTCGCGGTCCTCGTCATCAACGACAATCAGGAACTTTCCTTCCTTGAAATCCGCGATGGCTTCTTCTATCGTGTTCAGCACGGACGCATTTCCTTGAGAAAGTTTTCGATGTACTTGCCAATCATATCGACTTCGACGTTTACAAGGGTTCCGCGCTTCCACGTGCGCAGGTTTGTGCGGGCAAGCGTTTCCGGAATGATGCACACCCGAATGGAATCCTCGAACTTTTCCGCGACGGTCAGGCTTATTCCGTTGAGCGAAATGGATCCGCGACGAATCACGTAACGTTTTAGGTCGGATGGCATGGAAAGATCCACTTCGACGCCCGTTTCCCGGGGATTTACCGAAAGAACCTCCACGGTCGTATCGACGTGTCCCATCACCAGATGTCCGCCGAGGAGCGTATCCGCCCGGCATGGTTTTTCGAGGTTCACGAGAGAGCCTACCGCAAGCTGCTTAAACGAAGTATTTTCGACCGTCTGGTGCATCAGGCAAAAAACGGCCTCGTCATCGGTGCAGCTTTCGATGGAAAGGCACACCCCGTCGTTCGCGATGCTCTCTCCTGTGCTTGCGCCCTTAAAAAATCCGGGAGCGCGAAGACGCATCGAAAGGGCGTCGCCTCTCGCTTCGAGCGAGACGATTTCGCCGGTAGATTGAATGATTCCTGTAAACATACGCGACAAAAGATAAAAAATTGCAAAAGCCTAGAACCGGAAAAGTACGCCCGACCGGACTTTTTCCTGCGTCGCCGCATACGCCGAAAGTTCCGGATGCCCCGACGGAAGCCCGAAATACCGGTAAAAATACGCTTCGAGCGAAAGATACGCGGCGACATGTTTCCACTCGTACCCCGCCCGGAGCCTCGCAAAGCCCTGGAGCATCGTGCGCCTAAAGCTTTCCCTCGCTCCGAATTCCCCGAGCCAGGCGTCCTTTTTTACGCCGAACGAAAGAAAAAGGCTCCCGCGAAAGTCTAGCGAAAATCCGCCCGCAAAACGATACCCGAAAAGCGCGCGGAGCTCCGGCCCGACCTTTGAACGCCTTCCGATATAATACCGCTCCGAAACCGTATCCGAAAATTCTTCCGGGACTTCGACATCCGCCGAAAACGCGTCCCGGTAAAACGCCTCCGAAGTTTCGGAACCGTAAGAATCGTAAAGCGCGGAATCTTCGCCGTTTTCAAGGCCTTCCCGCGGAACATACCTGAAATAGGCGGCGACGGAAGTGTCCCCGTCAAAGCGTCCCGAAAGAGAAAGCTCCGCGTTCACTCCGACATTTTTCCGAAGCGAAAGATAACCACCCGCGACAAGGCGCACCCGCGCGTCGCTGTTCAGGTATCCGTAGCCCGACGCCCCCGCCCGAACATTCCCGACCCTGTAAAAATCCCTGTTTCCGAGTACCGACCCGAAAACGGACGTCCCGAAACGCTCCGAGTGCAAAGTTCCGAACTCCGCCGAAGCTTCAAAAAGGTTCCCCGAAAGCGCATAGGAGACGCTCGGTGAAAGCTCGTAGCGGCTCGTGTCAAAAACCGTATTCGATTCGTAAAGGAACCCTTCCGCCGTAAAGAGAAGGGAAAACGTGTGCGTAAGGCTCCCCGAAGAAATCGCATATTCCGCTCCCAGCTGTAAAAATTCCTCGCCCAGATATTCGTTCGCGCCGAGCGTATCGCCCCATTCGTCGTAGCGTCCCGCCACCGCTTCCATGTTTCCCCAAAACGAAAAAGGGCATTTCTTCCCTTCGACATCCGACTTTTCAATCTGGAGGACTTTGTAGTATTCGGAGAGGATTTCCCGGATTTCGTCGCCATACCGCCCGGGAAGGGAAGCGGCCTTTTCAAACAGAAGAATCGCGTCCGCGACGTTTCCCGCACTTTCCGCATCCAGCGCCTTTTCGTAAAGGGAATCCTGCGGACTTTCATAAGCAAGACCCATCTCGAAAAAAATGCAAACCAAAAAAAGGAATAGGAATTTGCGGGCGGACATCCGTTAAAATTTCGGTTCGCCGAATTCCGGCGGAGGCATGCCGCGGTCCGGCTCCATCATGGGCCGGTCCTCAGGCCCCTGGAATCTTTCCTCGTGGAACCTGCGCGGTGAATTTTCGTTTTTCGGGTATTCCATGCCTTTTCGGGAATTTTCGTTCCCTTTTTTTATCAGCTCTTCGCGGACAAAATCCTTCTCGCGGGGCGAACTTTCGCGGAGTTTCGAAAGAATGCGTTCCCGGGCGGCGCGGCGTTCGGCGCGCTTCCTGTCAAGCGAGGAATTGTCGGAATCTACCGTTTTTTCCACAAACGACGGCTCATCGACAGGTGTCGAAAGCTGCGATTCGGGCATGGAGGCGGCACCGGCCGCACCCGTGAGCGCGGCGACGAAAACAGCGAGGATCAAAAGATTTGGATTCTTCATACCTGCTATCCTTGCAAAAACAGTGCCAATCATTCCAAAAGAAAACATAGAAAAACGATTTTTGCCTAAAGCGCCTGATTTTTCTTGTAGCTCTCTTTTTTGATGCCCAGACGCTCCATCATTTCGCGGAGAACCTTCCGGTCTATGCCGAGGATGGTCGCGGCGAGCGTCAAGTTTCCGTTCGAATCCCTCAACGCGGCGTCAATGACCGCCCGGTCCGACATTTCGCGGGACTCCTTGAGCGTCCGGGGAGACTCCTTGACGCGTTCCCGGAGAACATCGAGTTCGAGGTCCTTGGGAAGGATAACGGTCCCCGTCGCATTGGCGAGAGCGCGCTGCACCTTGTTTTCGAGTTCCCGGACGTTTCCCGGGAAGGAATAGGCGAGAAGTGCCTTTTCCGCCGCGCGCGAGAGGTGGAACTTTCCGAGCCCGAATTCCGCCGCGTAGCGGCGCATGAACTCCTCGGCGAGAAGAAGAACGTCCTGGCCGCGGTCCCGAAGCGGCGGAATTTCAAGGGACATTACCTGGATGCGGTAGTAGAGATCTTCCCGAAAGCGGTGTTCCTTGACGGCCTTTTCGAGATCAACATGCGTTGCCGAAATAATCCGGGCGTTTACCGGAATTTCCCTGTTGTCGCCCACACGGACGATGTGACGCTCCTGCAGCACACGGAGAAGCTTCACCTGCATTCCCAGGGGAAGTTCCCCGATTTCATCGAGAAAGAGCGTTCCGCCTTCCGCTTCCTCGAAGACGCCCTTCCGCGTATCGATGGCCCCCGTAAACGAACCCTTTACATGCCCAAAAAGAATGGATTCCATCAGATTTTCAGGGATAGCCCCGCAATTGACGGCAATAAAGGGCTTGTCGGCCCGCGGGCTCCGGGAATGCAGCCACCGCGCAATAACCTCCTTGCCGGTCCCGGTTTCGCCCCGAATAATTAGCGGTGCGGGCAATGAAAC
Organism: Eggerthellaceae bacterium; assembly: GCA_963597395.1. Classification (GTDB taxonomy): domain Bacteria; phylum Fibrobacterota; class Fibrobacteria; order Fibrobacterales; family Fibrobacteraceae; genus Hallerella. The sequence continues at coordinate 41,010 of CAVBPX010000013.1, forward strand.
GAACTTTTCGGCGGAAGCGACCACTTTCGCCATCGCCTGCGAAGCATACACGAGGGAACCTTTGCGCATCACGCCGCGCAGCTCGTCGAGGGATTCCCTGTCCGTTTTTCTCCGGTAGGCCGAAAACGCAATTTTTTCGAGGACCGCGACGAACTTGTCAAAAAGCCTCTTGTCGTTTTCGTCAAAGGATTCCTTGCGGGATTCCCGCTGCAGATACAAAAAGCCCGAAACGATCTCCTCGGAGGGAACCTTGAACGGGGCAACGAGAATACTCGTCAGATTATTCTTTGTGATAGACTTCGAAACATCGACATTCGCATCGTCCGAAAGGTTCCAGAGTACGGCGCGTTTTTCCTCGCGGGCGCGCCGCACCGCGCTAAACGAAATGGCGACCGACGACGGATAGGCAAAGCGAAACGGCTCGTTTGCAAGCTCCGCCGGAATCTCGAGAACCGCGGAATCCGCCTTCAAAACCTGACACGCTATTCGAGCAATCGCCGGAAGCAGCTCCTCGGGCATCGACTCTTCGAGAAGCTGGGAAAGCATGTCCAAAAGTTCGGACGTCGCGAGCATCGATTCACCGTTCATGCAGTCTCCTTTTGCCCGCGCTAGTAGAGGGAGGAATCCGCATCCACCATAATTCCCCGGATCCGATACGTCGCATTTTCGTCAAGCGGTTCGTCCGCCATCCCGGAACGCGACTTTTCGAGCATGGAATTTCCGACGGTTTCCACGTCCGAAGAGCGGGATTTTTCCTTTCCAATATAGATGCATAAAGCGATTCCGCACAAAAAAATCAAAAGCAGCCAAAAAAGTTTTGGAGGTTTGCGGCGTCTTTCGGCACTTTTTGTTCCGAAAACGGGCGTTTGAACGGACAAAGGTTCCCAGTTTTCCGCTGCGCGTGCGTCCGTCCGGGCTTCCCGCTCCCGAATATGCTCTTCCAGCTCCGAAAAAAAGGCTTTTTCCCGCAAAGACTTTTCACCGGTCGTTTTCAAAAGCCCGGACTCGGCAATTTCCAGATGCTCGTCCAGCTCGTCAAGGTCCTCGAACCGGTCCTCGGGGCTTTTTCGGAGCGTGCCTTTCCAAAGGTCTTGAAACACGGAAAGCTCTTCCGCATTCAGCGTTCCGCGCCCGTGGAGGAGCATCGTCACGTCCAGATTTTCAATTCGAAATACCGAAGCCTCAATCGCTTCGAGCGATTCCCCGAAAAAAAGAGGCTCTCCCGTAATCCAAAAATAAAGCAGGCATCCGAGAGAAAAAAGTTCGCTTTTTTCCGTCGGAGGCGCGCCTTCAAAGCGTTCCGGAGCGGCAAAGCGCGGAGCGCCCAGGCCTTTCATCCCGAAGTCCAACAGCACGGGACTTCCGGCGGCATCGAACAGGACGTTTTCCGGATTCAGGTCCCCGTGAAGAATGTTCCTTTTACCAAGGTCCGAAAGCGTTTTGCAAAGCTTCCGCATCATCGAAAGAGCCACGCGCGAAGGCATCGGCGAAAGTTCCGCACTCGAAACGCCCCGCACATATTCCAGAACGGAAAAGTTTTTTTCGCCAAGCGTCCCCGTTCCAAGAAAGCGGGCAACGCCCGAAACCTCCGAAAGAGCCTTTTCCGCCTCCGAAAGCCTCGGAATTTTCCCGTCGGCATACACCTTGAGCGCCACAAAATCCTTTCCGTCGAGAAGCGCCCGATAGACGGTCGCTTCCCCGCCGCCTTGCACTTTCCGAATTTCCGAAATTCTCCCGGAAAAATCCGTCACGGCACGTTCTCCCCGATTTTCAGGGCCTTTGCCTTGAGACTGTCTTCCGCGACTTTGGTCCAATAGGCGAGATGCCTGTTTTGCGGAAAGCGGAGCGCGCCCATGGACCAGATGTCCCAGGCCTCCTCGACGTTTCCCTTTTCCCAATACAGGTTTCCGAGGTTGGAATACGCGGGCGAAAAGTCCGGGTATTTCGAAAGCAAAAAGGTGAAGATTTTTTCGGCGGATGCATCATCCCCTTCGCCCTGAAGCGCCAGCGCCTTGAGGTTCCAGCTGAAGGAATTGGAGCTGTCGAGATTTAACGACTCGTCCAGAATGCCGAGAATTCTCGCCTTCGGATTTTCGATGGTCTTCGCGCGGGCAAGGTAAAAGAGCGCCGTCGAATGCATTTTTCGCGCGACAGAGCTGTCAATCTTTGCAAGGATGCGGAACTCGGCGAGCGTCCGCATCCAGAGCCGCGTCGAATGTTCCCCGACCTTTTCGGCCGCTTCCGCCTTGCCGAAATACGCAAGCGCCATGCCGTAGCGGGCTTCCCTGTCGGCCGGGAAATTGTCGAGAACTTCCGAAAACTTTGCAATGGCGCGTTCAAAATCCCCGATGCGGAGCGCCTCGTTTCCCATTTCGAGCGACGAGCGGCAACCCGTCACAAGGAATGCGACGAATAAAGGCGCCACGGCGCGCAAAAATTTCTTGACGGGCCTAAAAATCATAAAATCCGGACATTCTAAATTTAATATATTTATGGCGAAACTTTTCAACGGAGTGAAAAATGTCCAAGGTCCTGATTATCGGTGCCGGCGGTGTTTCGAACGTTGTCGTCCGCAAGTGCGCCGAAAATTCGAAAGTCTATTCCGAAATTCTCCTCGCGAGCCGCACCAAATCCAAGTGCGACGCAATCGCCAAAGACATCCAAAACATTCCGGTTCACACGGCGAGTGTCGATGCGGACAAAAATTCCGAAGTGGCAAGGCTCATCCGCGATTTTAAGCCGGAACTTGTCATAAACGTCGCCCTTCCCTACCAGGACCTTTCCATCATGGACGCGTGCCTCGCCGAGGGCGTAAACTACATCGACGCCGCCAACTACGAACCAAAAGAAAAAGCGCATTTCGAATATTCCTGGCAGTGGGCCTACCACGACCGCTTCAAGGCCGCGGGCATCATGGCGCTTCTCGGCTCCGGATTCGACCCGGGCGTCTCCAACGTCTATACGGCCTACGCCAAAAAGCACTACTTTGACGAAATTGACACGCTCGACATCGTCGATTGCAACGCCGGAAACCACGGACAGGCCTTTGCGACAAACTTCAACCCGGAAATCAACATTCGCGAAATAACCCAAAAGGGAAAGTTCTACAAGAACGGCGAATTCTTTGAAATTCCGCCCATGTCCGAACACAAGAGCATCGACTATCCGGGCGTCGGACCGCGCGAAAGCTACCTCCTTTGGCACGAGGAACTCGAATCGCTCGTCAAGTTTATCCCCGAAATCAAACAGGCCCGTTTTTGGATGACATTCGGCGAAGAATACCTGACGCATCTCCGCGTGCTGCAGGACGTCGGAATGACGCGCATCGACCCGGTCGAATTCAAGGGTCAAAAAATCGTTCCACTCGAATTTCTCAAGGCGCTTCTCCCCGAACCGGGAACGCTCGGCAAAAACTACACGGGAAAAACGTGCATCGGGTGCCAGCTCACCGGCAAAAAGGACGGAAAGCCGCAAACGTACTTTATCTACAACATTTGCGACCACGCAAAGTGCTTCGAGGAAGTCAAGGCGCAGGCCGTAAGCTATACGACGGGCGTCCCCGTAATGCTCGGCGGGGCCATGATCCTTTCCGGCAAATGGAAAGGCGCGGGCGTCTTCAACATGGAACAGTTCGACCCGGATCCGTTTATGGCGGAAATAGGCCAGTGGGGACTTCCGTTCCAAGAAATCTTCGGGCAAAAGCTGGTCTAGAATGTTCGACCTTTCAAAGGCCCGGGAACTCGGAACCTTTCGGGAATTCAAGCGGACGGCCTCGTTCGAAAAGAGCATCCGGCTCGATTCGAAAGAACTTTTGAACCTCGCGAGCAACGATTACCTGGGAATCGCGACCAACCGAAAGTTGCGGGACGCATTTTTAAAAACGGTCCCCGAGTCCGACGTGTTCTTCGGCTCCGGTGCAAGCCGCCTCGTCTATAATTCGAGCGAATCCTTCTTTCTTCTCGAAAAATGGTTCGAAGACCGCTTTGACGAAAAAAAAGCCCTGATTTTCAACTCCGGCTATGCGGCAAACCTCGGAGCCATCTCTTCGCTTTCCGACGACCGGACGCTCTTTATCGCGGACAAGCTCATCCATGCGAGCATGATCGACGCGCTAAAGCTTTCCCGCGCAAACTTCAAGCGTTACCCCCACGGCGACATGAAGGCTCTCGAAGAGCTTCTCGAAAGGCATCATAACGAATACGCACAAATTATCGTCCTCACCGAAGCCGTTTTCAGCATGGACGGCGACGAGTCCGACATTTCGAAACTTGCAAGGCTCAAGCAAAGCTATCCGAACGTCAAGCTCTACGTTGACGAGGCGCACTCCTTCTTTGCGCTTCACGAGCTCGGACTTTGCAAGTATAACGGCCTCGACAAAAGCGTGGACTTTATCCTCGTGACGCTCAGCAAGGCGCTCGGCGGAAGCGGAGCCGTTTTTCTTTCGAACGAAGAAACCCGCGATATTCTCGTAAACTCCGCGCGAAGCCTTATTTTTTCGACCGCAATCCCGAGCATCGACGTCGCCTGGACGCACTTTGTTCTTCAAAAGGATTTTTCAAACGAGCGAAAGAACCTTTTGGAATGCATCCGCTTTTTGGGCCTGAGCAAAACGCAAATTTGCCCGTTTATTGTCGGCGACAACGCCCGGACGCTCGAACTTTCAAAAGCCCTGAGCGAAGCCGGTTATTTTGTACCAGCCATCCGTCCGCCGACCGTTCCGCAAAACACGGCGCGTCTCCGCATCAGTCTCCGCGGCGACATTCTTCCCAAGGACCTCGAACGCCTCAAGGAAATCCTCGATGATTATTCAGGAAATTTGCAGGCATAGTCCAGAGCGGCCTCTCGTCCTCTTCTTTTTGGGATACGCCTTCAGACCCGAGTCCATCGCACATCTCGCCTCGAAAAACTACGACATGTTCGCCGTTTACGATTACCGTTCAAACGAATTCGACCCGAGCCTCCTAAAAGATCGGGAAGTCATTCTCGTCGCCTGGTCGATGGGTGTCTGGGCAGCGAACAAGGCACTCAAAAACGTTCCGCTCAAACAGGCGATTGCCGTCAACGGGACGCCTTTCGGCATCCACGAAACGCTCGGAATACCGCCCAAGACGTTCAAGCGGACGATTGACCGTTTTGACTTTGAACTTTTCAAAAAATGGTGCTTTCTTTCGGACGCGTCCAAGGTAAACTTCCCCTTTGCGGAAAACCCGAAAGAAGAACTTTGCGCGCTCTACGAGGCGTCCGCGGAACCCGTCGAAGAAAACATCCGCTGGGACAAGGCGATTGTTTCGAAAAAGGACCTTGTCTTTCCGCCCGCGGCAAGCGCATGCTTCAAGTGTCCCGTCAAGACGCTCGCCGCGCCGCATTATCCGTTTTACAGGCTTTCCTCGCTGGAGGAAATTCTTGAATTTTGAAAAGGCCAGCCGTTACGACGAATTTGCGACGGCCCAAAAGTATGCCGCCGAAAGGCTCGCCGCGCTCCTCGGAAAACACGCGCGGAGTTTTCGAAACGCCTACGAAATCGGCTGCGGAACAGGCATTTTCACCCAAAAGCTTCTTTCGAACTTTGACACCGAACGCCTTACGCTCAACGACCTCTACAGGGCGCTTCCCATGGAAAATTTTCCGGCCCAAATCGGCGACATCCGCACGCTGAAAATTCCAAACGGTCTCGACCTGGTCGCCTCAAGTTCCGTTTTGCAATGGATTGACGACTTTGACGCGCTGTTAAAAAAGATCAAAGCGGCGCTTCTCCCCGGCGGACTTTTTGCGTTTGCCATGTTCAGCGAAGGAACGCTCAAAGAACTTTCCGCGTTTACCGGACAAGGCCTTCCCTATCTTTCGGACGGAAAAATCCGGGAACTTGTATCCGGGCATTTTGAAGTTCTCGAATCCGCGCCGGACCTTTGCTCCGTTTCGTTTTTGACGTTGCATGATCTGCTCGACAGCCTCAAGCAGACCGGAGTGAACAATTTAAACGGGCCGTTCAAACTCTCAAAGACGTCGTTCAAACAAATGGAAGCCCACTTCGCCGGGAACTTTACGCTCACCTACCACTTTCAGACAGTCGTCGCCAAAAAACGGTAATTTTTACCCGACGGCATTTTGAAGGCTCGTAAGAGCCGACCTGTCTGCCGACAGGCAGGTAGAATCCATCCCGCAGTTCAGAACT
>CAVBPX010000014.1:0-44589 GCA_963597395.1 Eggerthellaceae bacterium
GACGAACCAGCGCGAAGCGTCGCAACCAAATTTTTGAAAATGAATTTTTAGAGGTGACCATATTAGAAAAAGTGCAGGTTGGTGGAAATAAGACCTAGACAAAATCCAATCGAAAGACAAATCGTGAGAATCGTCGCGTTGAACGCATGGCGGATGCAGCTCAAAAAAGCCCCATTCAGCAAATCGCTCAAAGCGTTGATATACGGAATTCCCGGAACCAGATAGAGCACGCTCGTCGCAAGGGCAATGTCGGGAGTATCGCCCAACTGAAAGGCATACCCCGCACATCCGACAATCGTCGAAATGAACGCCGAAAAGATTGTCGCAAGGCGCATATCGATTTGGAACTTTTGATGCAGTGCGTTTTTCAGATAAAAGCCGCACACCGTCGCCACAAACACAATACCCATCGAAATCCAGTCCCCGTTAAACAGCCGGCAGAACGAGGCGTTTGCAAGTCCCGTCAAGACAAGTACGAGAGTCGGATTGAGTCTTTTTTGCCGCAAAATTTCCTGGAAGCGCTTCCAGAAAATCTCGGGTGCATACGGTCCTTTCAGCGTTTCCTTTGCGAGGCGATGCAGCAAAACAATCCGGTGAAAATCAAGCGGGCTCGAAAGCAGCTTTTGAGTAATCGTGTAGTTTTCGGAAATTTCATTTCCATAAACGCTCAAAAGAACGTGTTTGGGAAATCCGATGATTTCCGCCGAGATTCCAAAGCGCGCGCAAAGGTACCGGACGCTCGATTCCGAAAGCGAGCTGGTCGCGCCCGCCGAAGCGAGCGTCGCCACAAATTCCGCCACCATTTTTTCCTTGCACGGCATTTTTTCTTCGGAATTCTTCGAAAGGGCTTCCGAGCTTTCGGACTTTGCCTTTTCATCCTGATTATTCAACATCCGGCAAACGAATCCGAGAAGGACCGTTACGCACAAACTCGCCACGATGAGAATTTGCGCATATCCCGAATAGATGCTTGCAATATCGATTCCGATTCCCATAAAAGACCTGGACGCTACTCCTGGATGCAGCGAACGCTTGCGGCAATCGACTTGTTGAAATGTTCGGCCAAAATTTCATCGCCATCGACGCGAATCATGTAGGCGCGCGTACCGTCGTAGGCATCCGCCGTCCAAAAGCGGGCGGCTTTTTCCTTGTCCACATAATTGTCCTCATAGTAGCGAAATCCCGCGTTCATCACGTTCAGCTTTTCAAAATCCCCGTATTGGATCAATTCTTCGAACTCCGCCTTTTTGGGAATGCGCCATCCGACCGGGCACGCCTTTTGTGCGGATTCCCAGGTGTAAAGCCGGCCGTAAGTTTCGCACATCTTAAAATCATTTTCGTAGCAGTAGCTGAAATCCGTGAAAAAATCCGAATTTTCCGCAAGCCAGAGTTTCCCCGAAACGGAAACGGTCCGGTAATTCCTTTCCGGGCAGCGCAATGTCTGATTTTCTTCGTCGAACTTGCAAAGATGAGAGCCGTCACATGCGACAAGCGCCATCAGAAGGATTGCAAAAGGAAAGAACTTTTTCATGGAAAGACTCCTATCTGTTGAATTTCCGGACCCAAAGATAGAAGCCCTTCCTGTTTCCGACTAATACTTTATTTTTTGGGGAATTATCATTTTTGCATATATAATCATTTTCAATGATAAATCCATAAACGGCTCGTATGAATTTAAATTTTAGGATTTGCCCGGTTTGCGACGGCGGCATTTGACGTAATGCGTCAAAAAACGGTAGAACGCTTCCGTATTCGTATTGTCCTGCTTGTTTCTTCGAAGCGAAATCACAATATCGCGCTTAAAGTTCGCATCGGTAATTTCCAACAGCCGAATCTTTTTGTGATCCATCCGTCCCCAGGATATTTCGGGCCAAAAGCCGACGCCAATCCCTGCGGCAATCGCTTCCTTCACGGCCAAAACGTTGTCGCTTTCAAACGTCACATTGGTTTTGAACCCGATGCTTTCGCAAAGCTCGTTGCAAATTTTACGGTATTGCTTGGAGCCGTAAAGACCGATGAATTTTTCCTTTACGTCAAAGAGGGAAATACGGTTCTGTTTTTTGTATTGCGCCGTATTGGGAACGGCCAAAAAGATGCGCTCGGACGTGACGAACGTTTCGTCGCTTGCGGAATTGTCCAGTTCCGGTTTAAATGTCGCATAGGTTCGCACGCAAATGTCAAAAATTTTGGTTTCCTCGTTTTGAATCAGATCGACGTTCAAATCGTGATTTTCGCGCTGGTATTCGATGATTGCCTGCGTGATGAGCGTCGAAGCGGCAAGGACATTCAGCTTCACATCGTTGTTCCGCTTGTTTGCACTGTCCCGCAAAATTTGGGGAAGGGCCGTCAGTTCCTCGTAAATCGGACGGAGCCTTTCGTAAAAGAAACGTCCGTTTTCCGTGAGCCGGATATTTCGCCCCTGATTCTTGAACAGAAGGACGCCCAGTTCATCTTCGAGCTTGTGAATGGACTGCGTCAGGGCGGGCTGCACGATAAACAGATTCTTTGCGCTTTGCGTCACATGTTCCGTCCGCGCGACTTCCAAAAAATACTTGAGCTGTGTGAGTTCCATGCTCCAATTATAGATTATTTTTCAAAAATATCATCAAAGCCGATAAAAGACCGTTCAACCTATAAATAAAAATGATAGATTCAATACTTGAAACCTATTAGACAAATTTTAACGGACGTTCTATCTTTGGCATAAAGAAACCGTTTAAACCTCTATACAGGCCCGGTAAACAATGCAATGGCTTATTGACCTCTTTACAAAGTCCTCAATTGCCGAACAGGTAATTGTCCTTTCCCTCACGGCGGCTCTCGGGCTGATGCTCGGAAAAATCAAAGTCAAGGGAATTTGCCTCGGAAGCGCCGGGGCCTTATTTGTAGGCATTATCCTGGGGCATCTGGGACTTCGGATTGAGCCGAACGTTCTGCACTTTATCCAGGAGTTCGGACTGATTCTCTTCGTTTATACCATCGGCATGCAGGTCGGGCCGGGGTTTATCGACTCCATTCGAAGACACGGTCTTGTGCTGAACATCCTCGCCATGATCATCATTTTGATGGGCGTCATCGTGACGCTCTGCATCTATTTTTTCACGGACCTGCACAACAATGTTCCGGTGCTAATCGGAATGCTTTGCGGTGCGGTCACGAACACGCCTTCGCTCGGAGCGGCGAATTCCGCCTTTGCAACGGCCGGTGTCGATACGTCCCTCACGGGTATCGGTTATGCGGTCGCCTATCCTTTCGGCGTCATTGGGATCATCCTCGTGATGATTCTTGTGCGCGTGTTCTTCCGACAGAATCCGGTGAAAGCCGCCGAGGATTACTCCGCGGAAATAGCGGCCACGAGCAAGGAAATTCTCTCCGAAAGCCTCCTCGTCGAAAACAAGAACCTCTTTGGACTTCCCATCAAGGAAATTCCGAGCCTGGTTTCTTCGGGCGTCATCATCACGCGCCTTCTCCGCGGCGAAGAAATTTTTACCCCCAGCGGAAAAACGGTTCTCGAGGAAGGCGACAAGGTTCATATCGTCGGAATGCCCGAAGCCGTTTCCGCCATGGAAAAGGTGATAGGCTCCAAGCTTCCCACCCCCATCACCAAGCACACTTCCAAACTTGAGACGCGGACCATTCTCGTCACCAACAAGAAGGTTCTCGGGAAAACCATCGGGTCGCTCGCCTTTTCGGACCGCTACGGTGTGACGGTAAGCCGCGTCGTCCGCGGCGGGTTCAAGTTTACAGGCCGACTGGATTTGCGGATAAAGTTTGCGGACAAGCTTCGCGTCGTCGGATCTTCCGCAGGAATTGACGCCGTTGCGAAGGAGCTCGGAGATTCGCTCAAGGCCCTGGAGCATCCCGAAATTTTGCCGGCGTTTCTCGGCATTTTTATCGGCGTGGTTGTCGGGTCGATACCCATTGCGATTCCCGGGATGCCGATGCCGCTCAAGCTCGGACTTGCCGGAGGCCCGCTCATCGTTTCCATTCTGCTTTCCCGAAAGAGAAAAATCGGACCGTTAAACTTCTTTATGGCCTCAAGTGCAAATTTGATGCTCCGCGAACTGGGAATTACGCTTTTCCTCACTTGCGTGGGTCTCAATGCGGGCATCCGGTTCTTTGACGTTCTTTTGAACGGCGACGGATTCTACTTTATGGGCCTTGCTGCGCTTATCACGTTTATTCCCATCATGACGGCGGGAATTATCGGGAAGATGGTGTTCAAGGTCAACTACTTAAGCCTTTGCGGCATGATTGCGGGTTCCATGACGGACCCTCCCGCACTTGCGTTTGCAAACGGACTTTCCTCGTCCGAAGCGACAAACGTTGCCTATGCATCGGTCTATCCGCTCACGATGCTCATGCGAATTTTGAGTGCGCAAGTTCTTGCGATTCTTTTGCTCAGCGTGTAGTTTTTCCCAAACGGAAAGCCCTATTGCGCGTCCTCAAATAGCAGAGGATGACAAAGAACGCCGCAACGCCCCAACTAATGGGGTAAACCATCATCAGCGAATCGAACGTTGAAAAATGCGGAAATACGGTGTAGAGCCATAGCAGGCGAACGCCGCAAATTCCAATGACGCAAAAGAGTGCCGGGCTGAAGGAATTTCCATAGCCGCGGGAAGCTCCGCTAAAGACCTCGACCAAGGCGTTCAAGGCCTCGAACGCGACCACGAAACCGATTCGAATAAATCCATACGTGATAACCGCGTCACTCGTTGTAAACAGGCAAAGAATCTTTTCGCCAAAAAGGGCGAGCGGAATTCCGACGGCGCTGCAAAAGAAAAGGTCCAGAAGAAGGCACTGGGCGACAATCTCCCGACAGCGCTTTAAATTGTGCGCCCCGTAGTTTTGGCCGATAAACGTAACGGCCGCCTGCCCAAAGGCGTTGATGACAAAATACTCAAAAATTTCGATGTTGAATCCGGCCGCGGAACCGGCCATCGCATCGGACCCGAGCGAATTGATTCCGCCCTGCATGCAGACGTTCGAAAAGCTATAGACGAGGCTCTGGATACCGGCGGGAATTCCAATCTTGCAAATCTTCGCAAAAATTTTCCAATCGATGTGCAAACGGGAATATTCCAGATGAATCGGCAAATGCGACTTTCGAAGTTTCACAAAAAGGATGGCCGAGCAGACGACGCCCGCAATCAAGGTCGAAGCGGCAACCCCGGCAACGCCCAGCCCAAACACGAGGACAAAGAACAGGTTCAGCGCTACATTCAGCGCACCGCCGAACACAAGGGCGAGAAGCGGCGTACGCGTATCCCCGATGCTTCTGAAAATCGCCGATTCAAAGTCGTAGAGCATCATAAAGGGAATGCCCGCAAAATACCAAAGCAAATACGTTTTAGACAGCGGAAACACATTTTCGGGCGTGTCCATAAACCGGAGCATCGGCTCCACAAAAGTCCACCCGAGAACGGCGACAAGGACGCCGCTTGCAAACGAAATGACCAGGGCCGTATGAACCGCCGAGTGAATCTTTTTGGGATCCTTCTTTCCGATGTATTGCGAAATGACGACGTTCGCGCCGATGGAAATTCCGATGAAAATATTCACAAACAAGTTGATGAGCGGGGTCGTGGAACCGACAGCCGCCATGGCCTCGTCGCCCACAAACCGCCCGACGACCGCAATGTCCGCCGCATTAAAAAGCTGTTGCAAAATTCCAGTTACGGCAAGCGGCAGCGCAAACAGCAGGATTTGCCGCCAAAGCGGCCCCGTCAACAGATTTGTTTTTGCATTGCTTTTCATTTGAAAATTCTCGTCGGGGAAATTTTCAACAGTTTCCGGTAGCACGGGCAGTCCAAATCGTGGGCATTAAAAATTCCCACCCCCTGCAAGTGGGAATAGAGCGTCACGCTGCCCAAATATTTAAATCCGCGGCGTTTCAGCTCACGGGCGATTTTATCCGAAATTTCGTTTCGCACGTCGAGCTTTCCGTTTTGATAGCTTCGATAGACAAAGGTTTTGCCGCCCGTAAAACTCCACAGGTAATCAGAAAACGAACCGTATTCCTCCCGCACTTTTAAAAAGCACTTTGCGTTGGAAATCATCGCCCGAATTTTTCGTTCGGAACGGATCATGCCGGGCGTTTTCAAAATTCGTTCGACGTCCGCATCCGTAAATCTCGCAACCTTTTCAAAATCAAAACGGGCAAAGCACTTTTTAAAAATTTTCCGTTTGACGAGCATCAGCGTCCACGAAAGCCCGCAGCTCATGCATTCCATCAGAATGTATTCGAACATTTTCCTGTCGTCGTGAACAGGAACACCCCATTCCAGGTCGTGATATTTCTGCGTAAGAGAACTTTGCAAAAACCAGTTACAGACGGCCATATTCTACACAAAAACGAATTGAACAAGAAGCATATAGGAGACGGTTCCGCCCGCAATTGAAATCAACATTTGGCGTTTCCACAGGTGCAGAGAGGCCGTTACCGCGATTCCCAAAAGTTCCGGGATTCCGTGCGTTCCGCACGTCCACGAAACATCCTTGAGGCAATAGACAATCAAAAGCGCAAACACGGCCGGAGCGAGGACCTTTCCCAAATACCGAACATATAACGGCGTAGGCCTTTTGGACGAAAAGACAAAAAACGGCAAAAAGCGCGTGAGCATCGTCCCTAAAATCACGACGGCAATCGTAAACACCTGTTCCCAAAAGGTCATTCGGAAACCCTCTTTTCGAGCGGACGGCGAAGCAATGTCAAAATTCCAAGGATCAAAACCATCGACGGAATAATAAAGTTTTCACTTCCAAAAATCAAAAGGGAAATTCCCGTCACCAAAAATCCGAGAATGGAACTCCAATGGCTCTTTTCCTTCATCCACTGTTCCATAAAGATGACGACGAACATGGCCGTCATCGCAAATCCGAGGCCCTGGGTATTGATGTGTATAAAGGATCCGAAAATGCCGCCAAGAGTTGCGCCCGAAACCCAATAAAGCCAGTTCAAAAACGTCACCCAGAACATAAACCATCCGCGGTCCACGTTTTGCGGGATTTTTGCCGTATAATTGATGGAAAACGATTCGTCGCACATTCCGAAAATCAGATAAATTTTTTTAAGTCCCGTGCCACGAAAACGGTCGAGCATCGAAATGCCGTAAAACAAATGCCGCGCATTGATCATGAGCGTCAAAAGAAACGCCGAAAGCGGATGAAAAGCGCCGAGCAGAAGTCCGACCGCCACAAATTCCATCGACCCGGCAAAAATCAGGGAGCTCATCAGCATCGGGTAAAAAAAGCTGAATCCCGAAACGTTCATATAGACGCCATACGTCAGTCCCAAAAACCAAAATCCGGCAAAGATGGGAATCGTATAGGGGAACGCCGCCTTGAGAGCTTCCAGAATAATCGGTTTGCTTTTCACGGGCTTCAAAAATAGAAAATCCCCACGCTTTGTGAGGATCTTCGTTTGCAATCGCTTTATGAGCAAATCTTACTTGGCCTGTTCCCAAAAGCGGATGCTTCCCGTGTAGATTCCGCGGAGAGTGGCGAGCGGAAGATCGGAAACCGCATTTTGCAGGTTCACAATGACGGCAATTCCGTCGCGGGCAATCGTAAGCCCGGTGAGAACCTCGCTTTCGCTCGGTTTCAGGTTGCGACTCGCCATGCCGATGTCGCAAGTGCCTTCCTTGGTGGCGAGCATTCCCGAAGAAGAATCGTTGGTCTGGATTTCGATTTCCACGTTCGGGTTGAGCTTGATATAGGCTTCCTTGAGCTTTTCCATTACGGGCGAGACGCTCGAAGAACCGGCAATGACGATTTTTCCCTTGAGATTCTTCGACGTATAGGGCTTTCCTTCGACGACACTCACGTAACCGTTCGCGTCAACGACCTGTTGGCCTTCCGCGCTCATGATGAAGTCGATGAAGTCCTGGGCGACATCGCTCACCTTGCCCTTGGTCGCAATGTTGAAGGGACGTGCTATTGGATACTTCGCGGTTTTCACGTTTTCCTTGGTCGGTTCCACGCCATCGACCTTCATCGCCTTGACCGTACTGTTCAAGGATCCGAGCGAGATGTAACCGATTGCGTATTCGTTTCCGGCGACGGTGGACATAACGCCCTGCGTGCCGTCAATAGTCAGGGCTTCCTTCGTGGTGATGTCTTTCTTTTTTCCGTTTTCCTTGATGAGGGTTCCCACCAGTTCCGTAAAGGCGTCGCGCGTTCCGGAGCCCGCTTCGCGCGTAATCACGGAAATTTCTGTCTGCTTGGCCGTTTCACCCGCCTTCCGGGATTCCTTCCCATCATCGTTGCAGGAAGAGAGGATCGCCATGAGAACGAGGCTCGCGATGCAGGCGATAAGTGTTGTCTTGTTCATTCGAATACTCCTTGATGTGGTTTTGAATGACACGCATAAAGTAAAACGCCCGTGTAAAGCTTCAACGACAAATTCTGTAAATTCCAGGTAAAGTCAAGGTCCGCGGCAATCCGTCCCGCACATTTTTCAAACACTTCTAAAAAACTTTACCTTTTGAAATCTTCCGTTTTTACATTCAATGCCTACATTCGTAACGTCATTCAAACAAGGGCTTGTCCCAAAGGAGTTTACAATGACGTTCAAGAAAACCTGCATCATCCTCACCGCAATCGCAACGTTCGGCATTGCAAATGCAGAAAACGACAACTTCAATTTGACAGGAAATATTCAGACTCAAGGGTCCAAAGCTTTCTACGACAACGACAAGGACAACAACCTGGACGGCTTCTGGTTCCGCGCAAACTTCGGCGGAAGCTACAGCTCCGACAACTTTGACGCCAAGGTAACCATCCGCATGTATGCGCCGAACTTTAACAACGGTTCCGACAGGTTCCAGGCCGACACCTACTACGCAAACTACAAGTGGACGGACCTCGGTCTCAACCTGAAGCTCGGGCACTGGAAAACGGATACGGAAGGAGCCGGAAACTTCGGCGCCTATCTAGACAAGAACATTTCCAAGCGCGGATTCCTCGGACGCGACTATTCGCACGACGCCTTTGAACTCGGCTGGAAGACCGGCTCGAACCAGCTGAACGTGATGCTCGCCACCGAAGACGGAAACTTCAATTCCGGCTACGTCCGCGTCACGGATGACCTCAAACTGGGAGACGCCCTGAAGCTCGGGCTCGGCTATCGTGCAAACGTCATCGACAAAATTCAATACACGGCCGTTCTCACGCACCGCGCAGACGTTCGCGCAAACTTTAAGCTGATGGAAAACCTCGCCATCTACGGCGAAGCGGCGGCCATCATCACGGGCGAAGACGAAGACGTCAACGCCGAAGCAATCGAAGCGGGCAAGGCCAAGGCCTCTAACTACGCCCAGGACACAAAATACTTCCCCGTCTATGCGGGCGTTGAATTCCCCACCGGCGGCATTTTCGACAAGGCCTTTGCCGAAATCGAATACGTCGCGGACCGCGATGAACTCAACAAGGACGCGGACGAACTCGGCTGGGCTGTCGGAATCGTCAAGAAAATAGGTTCGCACAGCAAGGCCCAGGTCACGCTCTACAGCGAAAACGAAGTCTCCGATGTCGCCATCGCCGCAAGACTGACGACGACCATCAAGTAAAAAAATCCAAATGGTTTTCCGGGACTTCCGGAAGACCGTTTTTTTATCGAATTTTCAAAGGATTTCAGATGAAAGTTCAAACACGCAACAAGCTCAAGGAAAGAACCGCTTCCGGCGTCTTTTTGCTATCAGCACTGGCGAGCATCCTGTTCGTCGCCCTGATTTGCATCTTTCTTTTTGCAAACGGAGTCCCGGCGATCCTAAAAATCGGCATTACGGACTTCCTCTTTGGAAAGGAATGGGCGCCGACGGACGAACCCGCCGTCTATGGGATTTTCCCGATGATTTTGGGCAGCATCTATGTCACGCTCGGAGCACTTGCCATCGGCGTTTCCGTCGGGCTGCTTTCCGCCATCTACCTCGCAAGATTTTGTTCCAAAAGGGTTCATGACAAATTAAAGCCCGCCGTGGATCTTCTCGCGGGGATTCCCTCCGTCGTCTATGGATTCTTTGGGCTGGTCGTCATTGTGCCGTTTGTGCGTCAAAACTTCGGAGGCAGCGGAGCGAGCATTCTCGCCGCATCCATCCTTCTCGGTATCATGATTCTCCCGACAATCGTTTCCGTCTCGGAAGCGGCGCTGCGGGCGGTTCCCGACAGCTACTACGAAGGCGCGCTCGCGCTCGGTGCAACGCACGAAAGGAGCGTTTTCTTTGCGGTCCTTCCGGCCGCCACGTCGGGCATCGTTGCAGGAATCATCCTCGGGTTCGGAAGAGCCATCGGTGAAACGATGGCGGTCATCCTCGTCGCCGGAAACCAGGCGCGAATGCCAACGGGAATCCTCGGCGGCGTCAGAACATTGACGGCAAACATCGTCCTTGAAATGGGATACGCGACGGATCTTCACCGAGAAGCGCTTATCGCCACGGGCGTCGTTCTCTTCGCATTCATCCTCGTCATCAACATGCTGTTTTCCATCCTGAAAAAGAGAGCGTTCCAATGAAACAGATCGTTCAAGCTTTCAAAACCTATCGGAGATCCCCGCTCTCGCTCCTTTTGCGAATTGCGGTTACGCTCGCCATTCTCATTACGGTGTTCTCGCTCGGATTTCTCGTCATCTACATTCTCGTAAAGGGAATCCCGTTTTTAAAGCCTTCCCTGTTCTCGCTCACCTACAATTCCGAAAACGTCTCCTTTTTGCCGTCCATTCTGAACACGATTATCATCGTTCTCGGAGCGCTTTTGATTGCGGGACCGCTCGGAATCTTTGCCGCCATTTACACGGTGGAATACGCGAGCCGCGGAAACAAGATTGTGGGAATCGTCCGGCTGACAACCGAAACGCTTTCCGGAATTCCGTCCATCATCTACGGCCTTTTCGGAATGCTCTTCTTTGCCACGGCGCTCCACTTCGGATATTCGCTCCTGTCGGGAATTTTAACCATCTCGATTATGATTCTTCCGCTTGTGATGCGCACCACCGAAGAAGCCTTGAAATCCGTTCCGGACAGCTACCGGGAAGGTTCCTACGGCCTCGGGGCAGGCAAACTCCGCACGGTCCGGGCGGTCGTTCTCCCCGCAGCCATCCCCGGAATTCTCGCCGGGATAATCCTTTCCGTCGGACGCGTCGTCGGCGAAACCGCGGCCCTCATCTACACGGCGGGAACGGTAGCCGACTTTCCGAAGGGAATCTTCTCTTCAGGCAGAACGCTCGCCGTCCACATGTATGAGCTTTCCCGCGAAGGACTTCACACGGGCGAAGCCTACGCCACGTCCGTCATTCTCATCGTGGTCGTTCTCCTCATCAACTGGGTGTCAAACAAGTTTGCACATAAAATCGGGAAAAACTAAAAATGGAAAAAGAAAAAATCACCATCCAGAACATGAATTTGCACTACGGCAACTTTCATGCGATTAAAAACGTAAATTTGAACATTTACGCAAACGAAATCACCGCTTTTATCGGGCCTTCGGGCTGCGGCAAAAGCACGCTTCTCAAATCGCTCAACCGCATGAACGACCTGGTCGAAGGCTGCAAAATCACCGGAAAAATCCTCCTCGACGGCGAAGACATTTACGGAAACATGGACGTGAACGTTCTCCGCAAGCGGGTGGGAATGGTCTTTCAAAAGCCGAACCCTTTTCCGATGAGCATCTACGACAACATCGCTTTTGGCCCGCGAACGCACGGCATCCGCTCCAAGGCGGAACTCGACGAAATCGTGGAGACCTCTCTCAAAGGCTCGGGCGTCTGGGACGAGCTCAAGGATCGTCTCAAGAAAAACGCCCTGGGGCTTTCGGGCGGTCAACAGCAGCGGCTTTGCATCGCAAGGGCTCTCGCCGTCTCCCCGGACGTTCTTTTGATGGACGAACCCACCAGCGCCCTCGACCCCATTTCCACATCCAAAATCGAAGACCTCGTTTTGGAACTCAAACAAAAGTACACCATCGTCATGGTGACGCACAACATGCAGCAGGCGACCCGCGTCTCGGACCGTACCGCTTTCTTCCTCCTCGGAGAAGTCATCGAAGTCGATAAAACGGAAACGCTCTTTTCGATGCCCAAGGACAAGCGCACCGAAGACTACATCACAGGGAGATTTGGATAATGAGAAATCGTTTTGATTCCCAGCTCGAAGTTTTGAACAACGGCATCATCGAAATGGGCGCCCTCGTCGAAGAGGCCCTGAACTCTTCCATCGAGGCCCTTCTCAAGTTCAACAAGGAACTTGCGCAAAAGGTAATTGTCGGCGACAAGGAAATCGATCAAAAGATGAAGGACATCGAAACGCAGTGCCTTCGGCTTCTGTTGAGCCAGCAGCCCGTTGCGCGGGACCTGCGCCTGATTTCCGCATCCCTCAAGATGGTAAGCGACCTCGAACGCATTGGCGACCAGGCCGCGGACATCGCCGAGATAATCAACGAATCGTCCGAAAAGGACGGCGCTCCGGCAAAGCTCGTCGCCATCTCGCCGATGGGAGCCGCCACGGTCAAGATGCTCACCCAAAGCGTGGACGCCTTTGTGCGCAAGGACCTCGACCTCGCGCGTCACGTCATCGAAAGCGACGACGAAGTAGATGCCCTTTTTGCCGCGGCCAAAAAGGAGCTGATCGAATCCATCAAAAACAATGCGGGCGACGCCGAAGCGGTCATCAATTCCGTAATGGTCGCCAAATACCTCGAACGCATCGGCGACCACGCGAGCAACGTCTCGGGCTGGGTCATCTTTGCCGTCACGGGAAAACGGCACGGCGTAAACCTGCTTTCTGGCGAAGCCCCCGTCTGACCATCCAAATTATTTTCTGCGCGCGGATTTCCCCAAAAGGAAATCCGCTTTTTTCACAAATAAAAAAATGCAAAGCGACCAACCCCAAAACAGCACATCCAGTTGCGAAATTCTTCCGAAAAGGATTTTAAGGAAAAACACAAAGAAGATCGCAATCAAAAAACGTTCCCCGATTTGAATTTTGTCCACAAAGAATTTTGTACGCAGTCCGGAGAATAAAAACACGGGGAAAAGATATTCTAAAAAGTGCGCCAAAAGATAAACCATATTTCCAGAGAAATTCATTCCACGAAAAAGCCAGGTTCCGCATAAAAAATATCCGCCGCACAACGCAACCAGCAAAAAGAATCGGGACTTCTTTCCTGGAGAGACTTCCTCATCGGCATAAAAATATTCCAACACGGCCAAAAGCGCAGGAAGAATCAAAAATTCAAAGCAGTTCAAATCCTGCCACATAAACGCCAAAACAAAAACCGTATAGGGAATCACATCCAGCACCAAACGCGCCCACCTAAAAGATTTCTTTTCGCTCCGTCCCACATCAAGCCTCCCGCAAAAAATTCCCCACAAAAAGCGTATCAACAAAAAAGCCCCGCACAATGCAAAATACACAAGCATCAAAAGAAATAGGCCGCCAGAACTTTCAGACCTGTCCAAAGAATCAAAGAACATTACGGCCCAAAACGACGAGAAAATCGCAAAAGAAAGGTTCAGGGATTTTTTGTCAAAACGAAAAAACATTCTAATGCAGCAAGAAAGGATAGTTTTCAATAATAGTCATTAACAGCCCTCTGCAAAAATCAATCTCCGTTGTCAATTTTACAAAGTCCATCCTTTAATATAGATTGTTATCAAAACCGAAAATGAAATGTTAAACGGCTACTGCTGCTTTTTGGAGGATATGAATGTCTACTAAAATTTTTTCGTTCATCCTGATCCTTGCGGCATGCCTTTGGACACAAAAGATCATCCCGTCCGAAACGCCAGTCGCCTATATTTCCCCGGACGCTCTCAACACAAAAGAATTCGTGGATTTTTTTTACCGTTATCCGCCGACAATGACGCTCCCCCCAGGTACAGCAGTACAGGAATATTCGGTCTGGGAATGCTGCCTCAGCGAACCAATCGAGGCCAATCTGTTTATTCGCGACAAAAGGCCCAAAGACTTCTGGACATTTCCCGGTTATAGGCAGGAAGATCTTTTTTGCTGTTTTATCGACAGGGCCTTGAGGCATTATGAAATGTGGGTTATGGAATCCCGCATTCTCGACAAGGAACTCGAGCAAAGAAGAAAATCCAGACCGTTTACGCAAAAAATGGATACCGTTTTTTGCAATCCTTACCCTCCATTTTGAGATTTTTTCGCGCCCGTTCCCCGTGAAAAATCTATATTAGAGCTCAAATAAAGAGTTTTCTCTTATCCTCTACCTGAAACTTCGACAATTTCTTGCACAGAGGGTAGGCGACGCTCACGTCTGTCGCAAATCCTAATTGCGGCATCGCTTTGCGGACATCTGTCTCTGTCGTATATCCAGATAACATGTGCCCGTATGTGACCTTTATGGGGCGTGGGTTGTTTGTGCTTGTTTGTGTTGGGCAGTCGAAGGCCTCAGGTAGATAAGTGCAGCAACCTCACGCCTTTTTCGTATAAATTCGCGCGGGGAAACCGTAACAAGGGAAAACTCTTGAGAGTTTTGCTCTTGTTCCGACCTGAAACTTCGACACTTTCAAGAACACAGGAACAGGGCAAATGTTTGGGCCGAAGCGTTCGGCGTCTTGTTCCGCGGGCTTTCCGTCTGCGGGATGGCGCGCGTTTTGGCCGGCGTTTGATCCTGTAAAGTTGTCAAAATTTTAGGCGAGAAGCGGCAATGCTCCTCGCCTTTTTGTTTGCCTTAAAAGCGCAAGCGGAACGCGAGGAACATGGCTCCGGGATGAGAGCGGACTTCGGAAAACTTTCATCAAGGAGTTATGGATGACGAAGGAAAAGGAAACCTCGCAACCAATAAAAGAGTTTCACCTCTTTGCCGGTATTGGCGGCGGCATCTACGGCGGTGAACTGCTCGGGCACCAATGTTGCGGAGGCGTAGAAATCAGCGAATTCTGCCAAAAAGTTTTGAAACAGCGTCAAGAAGACGGTTGGATGAACCCTTTTGACATCTACGGAGATTTACGAACGTTAAGCGGAAAGAACTTCAAAAAGAAGTTTGACGTCCTGTGTGGCGGATTTCCTTGCCAAGCTTTTAGCACGGCCGCTCACGGGAAAAACATTGCCGAAAAAAATCTTTGGGACGAGATGTTTCGATTCGTAAAAGAATCGGAAGCCCCTGTCGTATTCGGGGAAAACGTTGTTCTCCGAGCCATCGAAAAGGCACGAAAGGATTTGGAATCCATTGGTTACAAAGTTCAATTTTGCAGATTGAGCTGTTCCAATCTTGGAGCCGACCACCAAAGAAACCGCTTTTGGCTTCTCGCCGTCAAGGACTTCAAAACATTCACCCGAATTATTTCACATCTTCAAGCCTTGCCCAAAATGAAGGGCTGCTTTTGGAGCAAAAGCCCGGACACTCTTGGCGATGAAATAGAAACAATCGACCGAAGAGAGCAACTTAAAGGCGTCGGAAATGCGCAATCTCCATTTGTCGCGGCATCCGCTTTCCGCATTTTGGCCAATCGACATGTTGAAAACGGTATTTACGATGAAACTGTTTCCGATAAAGAAATTCAAGCTGTTTTTGAAATTGAAAAGACCTGGATCAAGAACGCATTTGGCGAAGAACTGGGTCTGGTTCACACGCCGACAACAATGGCCAATTATTCGGCCCCATCCATGATGAAGCACCAAGGTTGCAGAAACTTCGTCACCGTTTTTAAGAAACCTTCCCCAAGGAATGCGGAATACCTGATGGGATTTCCTCTTGGAGCAAGTTCTCCGGCTCACCAAAAGAAGAACAATTTTAAAAAATGGAGCGCCTAATGTCCAACGTAGACGAAATTTTTAAAAGCAAAGGTTATGAGCCTTATACCTCCCAAAATTTTTATTCCAACAACACATTCATTGAAAAAACGGGGCGAAATGCAGAACACATAAATTCTAATGTCAACGGAAAAAATTCTGGTTGGCCCAATGCGGCCCACATTATACTTCCTTTAGCCTCCTACACCATCAATGTCCTAGCGGAAGCCCAATCAAGTTCTTTGCTGACTTATTTAGAACGCAAACTTAACAAAGACAGGAATTTTACATATATCTACCAACCGAAAAGATTCAGCCTAGAACCTCCGTACCAACGATACAAAATTACGTTGAGCAGTAACGGATCTTGCACCATCGCGAAAGATGGCCTCCAAGATCGTCTAGACAATCTCGTCCCCGATTTATCCAAAATGCCAAACTCCCCCTCCACCCCATTAGCATCCGACTTCCCGGTCCAAATCATCTACTACGGCGTACCGGGCTGCGGCAAAAGCAACAAAATTGACGAAGCACTCAAAAACGTTCCGGACGAAAGAAAAATCCGCACGGTCTTTCACCCCGAATACACCAATGCCGATTTTGTCGGGCAAATTCTGCCGAAAACGGACGGAGTAAAAATTTCATACGAGTTCACGCCGGGACCTTTTACGGAAATCCTCAAGCGAGCCTGTCAAAAACCGAAGGAGCACTTTTACCTCATCATCGAGGAAATCAACCGCGGAAACGCCGCCGCCATCTTCGGCGACATCTTCCAGCTGCTCGACCGCGACGAGAACGGCGAAAGCCAATACTCCATCCAAAACAAAGAGATCGCCCAATACATCAACAGCCAGGACAACAGCATCCGCCTGCCAGGAAACCTTTCCATCATCGCGACCATGAACACGTCCGACCAAAACGTCTTTACGCTCGACAATGCGTTTCAGCGACGGTTCGACATGGTCCTTGTCCGCAGCGGCGTCACCCGGAACACGGGCGTAAACGAGCCCAGTTTAGACCCGAATAAGTATGTATTTGACAATCCGGCGATCCGCGACCAGTTCAAAGCCGAGATTGAAGGCACAAAAGTTCCCTGGGGATTTTTCTGGGACTGGGTCAACAGCGAAATTGAATGCACGCTCCGCAAACTTTCCAGTACCGAGGACAAGCGTCTGGGCCTGTGGTTCGTCAAAAACAAAGACGGCAAAATTCCAAAAAAGGTTTTCACCGAAAAGGTTCTCAAATACCTCTGGGACGACGCATTCAAATTCAAGCGCAAGGAAATTTTTTCGGACAACATCCATTCCCTGGAAGAGCTGATTTCCGAATTTGAAGAATCAAAGAATGCGAACGCCCTATCCCGGATTTTCAAGGATTTTCCGGAAAACGGCCAGAGCTAGCATTCTTCTGTATGCAAAGTGTTTGCATTTTAGCATTCTTTTGACTATATTTTCATAGTCATTTAACCCAGAAGGTCCATAATGTCCATGTCCGTTTTGCAAATCCGTCTCGAAAAGAACCTCAAAAACGAAGTTTCATCCTTGTTCGACCAATTGGGAATCGACATACCCACGGCTGTGCGCATGTTCTTCAAACGCGCTCTTGTCGAAAAAGGCCTGCCGTTTGATGTCAAGACCACGCCCACTCTTTCAACCGAAAACGACCCCACAGGGCTTCTCGCCGCATTATGCAAAGCGAATGACAACGCAATAAAAAACGGCACAGCAGGAATGAGCGAAGAAGAAATCGAAAACGAAATCAAGGCAATGCACTCCGAAAAGCGGAAAAGAGGCAAATGAAGCGACTACTCGACAGTACGTGCATCGCAAAGCTCGAAGGGGACGAATTTGTCGGCATCCGCAGCAAAAACGGAGAAACGCAAATTTCCTTTCCGCTGGGATATTTCAAGGACGACACCGAGCTGCAAAGCACGCCGGAGGATGCGCTTCGAGCCTGCATCCTGAACCTTTTTGATGTTCTCGCTGACGAAACGCTTTCCAATGCAAATCGGGCTTCCCAACTCTCGGACTCTCCGAGCGAAGAATCCGACAACCGCTTTCCGATGCGCACCTACATCGATGTGCTCCGAAACTATCTGGAATTCGGATTTTACAGGGAACGCGAAACGGAACTCAAGCGCGGCGCACACGGAAAAATCCACTGGGGGCGCACCATCAAAACAACGCGGCCGATGGTCTCCGTGCATAACGTCATCTACCTGAATCCTCTCGCAAGGCACATCGATTACAACGAAAACGAGCTGATTACGCAAATCCACAAGTTTTGCGTCCACGATGCCGTTCAAAGGCTCGGATTCATTTTCGGGCTCGACACGTCCGAAGAACCGGCCATCGACTTTGACGCGGAACTTTTCCTTTCCGTCCTGCATGCCAAAATTTCAAAGACGTTCAACGACCGAAACTTGCAACTGTTCGGGGACCTGCAAAAAATCGTCACGTATCTTTCCGGAGAAAAAGTCCGGGACTCAAGCGATCAAAACGATTTTTTCTTTGGCGTCGAAAAATTCGAAACCGTTTGGGAAGCCATGCTCGACCGAATTTTCGGAAACCTGAATCCGGGAGAAAGCAAGGAAGACTTTAATCCGCACTGCCATTGGGAATTTGAAAACACCAACGAGGATTACACAATGCGCCCCGATACGATTATGCGGCAAAAAGATTCATCGGGAGCAGACGAAATTTTTGTGTTGGACGCCAAGTTCTACACCCGCGGGGTAGTAAACGAAGGAACGCTTCCTTCGTCGGATTCCATCACCAAGCAAATCGTCTATGCGGAATACATCGAAATCGAAGAAAAAAAATTTGGCGTGGAGGGTTCACACATCTACAACGCATTTCTTTTGCCCTATTCCGCCGAATCCGCCTCCGAAAATTCCAATCCGTACAAAATGAAACGTTTCGGCTACGCCTACGGAGACTGGAAAAATTCCCAAGACTCCAAAAATTCCCGTCCCTATCACAAAATCGCCGGAATTTACATTGACGTCAAAGCCGTCATGGAAAACTACCACTGCTCTCCGGAAGCCCAGCGCGCCCTCGCCGAGGAAGTGCGGAAGAATTATCATTAATTATCAAATTCAAGCACAGAAGACCTTTTTCAATCGACACGGAATTAACAAAACGACAATTATTTTTTATCTTTAATTATATGAAGACATCCTTCAATCATCGCCTAGAAGAGGCCATTACCAAAGCCGGAATAACCCAAAAGCAGCTAGCCAACCTCACCGGCATCACCGAGGCCGCAGTCTGCCATTACTTAAAGGGAGACAGAATTCCACGAACCATCGTCACGGGCAAAATGGCGCAAGTTCTAGGCTGTTCCATGGATTATCTTACAGGTCAACAGGAAAGCGAAAACTTTTCCTCATTATGCACGATTCTCTCCCGAAGCGCAAAGCAACTTTCAATGGAACAAAAAGCAAAATTGGCAGAGATTTTATTTAAAGGAAGCGAACATTGAAAGTATTTCTTTTAAATGGCACTTATGAGTTTATAAAAAATGAAGCGGTTGATTGCATTATCCGATATAATATGCAATACCCATTGAATCCATTTGAGCTGGCTCAAAAAATGGGAATAAAATCGGTTCCATATTCCATACTTGCCCAAAGTCAATATTCAGAAGCTTTAAAATGCAGTCCCGATGGATTTTCCTGCGAGAACAGCACAACAACACTTATCTTTTACAATTCAACAGCAAATCCAAGACGCATGTTGCAAACTATCGCGCACGAAATCGGTCACATAAAACTAGATCATTCCGCCGGTTTTTTACGTTCAGAAATCGAAGAACACGAGGCAAAATTTTTTGCAAAATATATTATGGCGCCTCCACCCCTAGTCCATCAACTAAAAGTCATCAATGCAAGCACAATAAAGGAAAATTTCAATCTCAGCGCAGAAGCCGCCAACTACGCCTTAATCTATTACAACCATTGGTTTAAACAATTCCAAGGAAATTTCAAGGACTATGAATTAAAACTTTTGAACTATTGCAAATATTCAAAGCAACACTCGTAAAATGGCTACCAAACATTTTACGAAACACAACCTGCGCAAGAATCTTTCAAATAGGACTAAGATCTTTGCGCAAACCGCGCGTTATGCGCAAAGGAAACACACTAATGAAAAGTGTACTTTTAAGAAATAACCCTCTCTTTTTGAGAAATACTTTCCAAGAAGACGGTCGATGGGGAATTCCCGTTATTAAACGGCAAGAGCTCCCTTTGGATAATTTAAGGATTTTATCCTACAACAACACAGCAAAAAAAGCAAATCCTTTACAAAAGCAATTCGGCGTACATTTTTTTGTAGACGACCAGCGTTTTGAACAAGTCTATAACTTTCCAGAAAGATCGTATAAACGATTGAGCCAGTACAAATTTCTTCTAGCACCGGATTTTTCACTTTATCGTGAAATGTCTCCATGGCAACGAATCAACGGCATCGGAAGAAGTCGATGGTGTGGAGCTTTTTGGCAATCAAAAGGCTCTATCGTAATCCCAACCATCAGCTGGAGTACAGCAGAAAGTTTCGACTATGCCTTCGACGGAATTGAACAGCATTCGATAGTTGCAATCGGTATGATTGGATGTAAAAATTCAAAAAGAACATTTCTTGACGGATTTTTCGCAATGAAAGAAAAGATTCAGCCATCCCACATCATTTGCATAGGGAATCCATTTGCAGAAATGAAAAGTTCTAATCTATCGGTTATTGATTATACAAATTCCTGGAGGGGCTAAAATGGGAGGACGTGGAACATTCGCAGCAGGAAAAAACGTAGCTCCCTCCTATAAAATCGTAGGGAACATTGCAGGAGTCAACGTATTGGAAGGAATAGCAGAAAAACATTCTCTGCCTGAAGAATCCCATACAAGTCCTGCCTATATAAAGTTAAAACCGGATGGACGATTTCATGAAATGCGAATCTATGGAGAAAACCATGAAATTCTTCTGGAAATAGCCTATCACCGCGAACTAAAACTGAAGCGAAACGGAGAAGACGTACTCCACATTCACACTTACGGCCCCGGTTTTAATCGGCACAAAGCCTCCCCCATAACAAAGGAAATTTACGACCGGTATTCCAAATTTTTTGTAGGAGTTCCAAGACATGATCAATGGTAACTATGTGGAATTTTTAGACAGCCTCTACCACGGCGATGAACTTTATTTAAAATACAAAGACCACATCTATTTTATTCAAGGATGGTCCGAAATCCAAGATAACAGGGAAATCTACACAATGCAATGTGTTCTTGTCGATACAGTTCCTTTGACTGCTCTCTATGAAATTAGCGACGAGACCATGCAAAAATGTGCTCATCACTTTTTGGAGCAACCCATTTTCAATGGGAAGAAACTTCCGGAAATAGAACGAGAAGTCAAATGGGTGGATACCGAAATGGGATAAATTCACTCTAAAAAAAATCCCAGTCAAATGCTACCAACATTCAACTGGGAATTTGAAAAATTATAGAATCTTTCAAATAGGGCTTTCAATATACTTTTTTCAAAATCAATTTCAAGGGGAAAAACAATAAATAGCGCAAAAAAATACGCAAGACGCTTTTCTAAAAGCAAAAATTATAACTTCGGGAAATTCATTTTAATGCCCCCCACCTAAAATTATCTAAGTTTGTTCCTGAAAATATTTAGGAGATCGCTATGAGCGAAAAAGAAATTCCCTACAAGATTTATCTCTCGGAAAACGAGATTCCGACCGCATGGTACAATGTGCGCGCCGACATGAAGAACAAACCGGCCCCGCTGCTCAATCCGGGCACGCACCAGCCGCTCAAGCTCGAAGAGCTCACCCCAATTTTCTGCACCGAACTCGCCAAGCAGGAACTGAACGATACCGACCCGTGGATTCCCATTCCCGAAGAAATCCGCAACTTCTACAAGATGTATCGTCCGTCGCCGCTCGTCCGCGCCTATTGCCTCGAAAAGAAACTGGGCACGCCGGCAAAAATCTACTACAAGTTCGAAGGCAACAATACGAGCGGAAGCCACAAGCTGAACTCCGCAATCGCCCAGGCCTACTACGCCAAAAAACAGGGACTCAAGGGCGTGACGACCGAAACCGGCGCCGGTCAGTGGGGCACGGCCCTTTCGATGGCTTGCGCCTATTTTGGCCTGGACTGCAAGGTCTATATGGTCAAGTGCTCCTACGAGCAAAAGCCTTTCCGCCGCGAAGTCATGCGGACCTACGGTGCAAGCGTCACGCCGTCTCCGTCCATGACGACCGAAGTCGGTAAAAAAATCAACGCGGAATTTCCGGGCACGACGGGAAGCCTCGGATGCGCCATTTCCGAAGCCGTCGAAGTGGCGACCAAGACGGAAGGATACCGCTACGAACTCGGATCCGTTTTGAGCCAGGTCCTTTTACACCAGACAATCATCGGGCTCGAAGCCAAGACGGCTCTCGACAAGTATGGCATCATTCCCGACATGATTATCGGATGCGCGGGCGGCGGATCCAACCTGGGCGGTCTAATTTCTCCGTTCCTCGGCGAGAAGATTCGCGGCGAACGGGATTATCAAATCATCGCGGTGGAACCGGCTTCCTGTCCGAGCTTCACGCGCGGCGTGTATGCCTACGACTTCTGCGACACGGGACATGTCTGCCCGCTCGCCAAGATGTACACCCTCGGATCGGAATTCATTCCGTCCGCAAACCACGCCGGCGGACTTCGCTACCACGGAATGAGTTCCATTCTTTCGCAAGCCTACCACGACAAGCTGATGGAAGCCCGCTCCGTGGAACAAACCCACGTCTTTAAGGCCGCGGAATACTTTGCCCGTGTCGAAGGAATTCTCCCGGCACCGGAATCGAGCCACGCCATTTCCGTTGCCATCGACGAAGCCATCAAGTGCAAGGAAACGGGCGAAGCGAAGACCATTGTCTTCGGTCTCACCGGAACCGGCTACTTCGACCTGAAGGCTTACGAAGCCTACAACAACGGAACCATGTCGGACTACATCCCGACCGATGCGGAACTTAAAAAGAGCATCGATCTGATTCCGCACTTCCCCGGCAATCTGATGTAAGAATTCCGCGTACGGAAAGACCTCGGGCATTGCCCGAGGTCTTTTGTTTTTAAACGAACTTTTTAGAGGCGCCCTTTAGTGGTAGCTGACGTTAAAAAGAATGCCGACCAGGTTCCCGTTCCAGTCGTCGCCGCCATTTACCGCAGCATGTTCATAAAAGGCTTCGAGTCCGAGCGATCCCCAAGGGAAAACGCGCCAGTCCTTGCCGGCCGAAAAGCGGAAACCGAGTCCGAAGTCGTCGGAGTAGCTGTCGTCGTCCGAACTGAATCGAACGGTACCGGCCGACCCTGCCACAAAAAAGTCGCACGGCAGCCAATAGGAAAGCCCGCCACCCAAATACAGGAGCGAATGGCTGTCCTCACCCATAAACGTCATATACAGCGCCTCGGAAGCGACTCCGTAAACGGCAAGATTTTCAATCGGCGAAAATCCGATTTTCCCGTTCACGACAAAGTTTTGCAACCCCTTCGCATCGATTTCGCTGGTTCCTATCGGTGTGCTTTTTGAATAGGCGTCCACCTTTCCTCCATCAAACCCCAAGCCGACGCTTGCATAAAGGCCCGTGCGGGAATCCCCCGCAAAGGCGAGAGACGTGCAGAGCAACGCCCCCATGACCAACCCAAACAATTTCATTTGTTGTCCTTCTGTTTTCGCGGAAACGGAATTGTCTCCGCACAAAACAAACTAGAAAAACAAACCGAAATAAAAACGAAATTGCAACAAAAGCACCTAAATATCGCCAAAAGTCAGTTCCGAGAGTCCGGAACGGAACGCGTTAATTCTTTCCGCGGACGCTTCTCGACGCGGGTATGTAAAATCCGAGAGCAGCACAACGGCCCGCTTCGAATCCGCATCGGCAACAATGCTCGAGCCCGTGAATCCCGTCTTTCCGAACATCCGCGGGCGGTGAACCTTTCCCATGAACTTTTCACAGTCCAGTTCCCAGCCGAGGGCGGTACAGGCGCCAGGCACACGGCCTTCAAGCGCGTTCGTCGAAACGAGCTGCAAAATGCCTTCCGGAACAATCTGACGATTTTCAAACAGTCCGTCATTCAAAATCATTTGTACAAATTTCAACAGGTCCGGCACCGTCGAAAACATGCCTGCGCTTCCCACCGGGAAAAACTTGCGAAGCACAAAGGCGCTCTCGTCATGAATTTCGCCCCGGACAGTCCGGCCGCGCCAAGGATCCTCTTCGGTCGGAACAATCTCGTCCAAAGAAAAGCGCTGAAGCGGATCCCAGCCCGAACGCGTCATCGAAAGCGGAACAAAAAATTCCTTCTCGGCCATTTCCGCGAGCGACTTTCCGGAAAGGCGCATCAGAACGATTCCGAGCAAAATACTCGCCGGATTTCCATAATTGAAAACGGTTCCGGGAAACCTCTTAAAATGATAGGAAAAGAGCGAATCCAAAATTTTTTCGGGCGGAAGATCCTTGAGCGAACTCATCGGGACGCGGTAATCCAGGCTGTGGGTGAGCAAATGCCGAATCAGGATTTTTTCACGATAATTTGTACGCAATTCCGGAATAAAGTTCAGGACGGGCATATCCAGGTCGAGTTTTCCTTCCAGCACGCGCTTAAGCGCAAGCGTCGAAGTCGGGCAAACTTTTGTAACGGAAGCCAAATCAAAAATGGAATTTTCGGGCGTATTGAAGGCCCGAACCTCGAAGCCTTCCGGAGAGACGAACCCGACGACCGCCTTCGAAAAAACTTTTTCGGCAATTGCCTTTTCAAACATCGCATTCAGCGCATTTTCAAACTTTTCATTCATATGAAAAAGATAGATTTTCAGGGAACCTCTAAAAGTTGCCTTGGTCAAGAGAAAATTGAATTTTTAGAGGAGGCCTTCAAAGGTTTCTTCAAAAGGATTTTCATGGAAGAACAGATAGACATTCTCGAACCGAACGGTCAAAAGACCGGAGAGTCCCGCCCGCGAAGCGAAGTCCATCGGCTCGGGCTTTGGCACAGGACGGTGCACATCTGGCTTCGTGACAACTTCGGAAACATTCTTTTTCAGCTCCGCGCACACGACAAGGAAAACAATCCGAACCTTTACGACACAAGCTGCGCCGGTCATATTTCGGCCGGGGACCGGAGCCTGGAATCCGCCGTCCGCGAAATTCGCGAAGAACTCGGGCTGAAAAAATCCGCGTCCGACCTAAAATTTCTTTTTGAAGCGAAACACGAAAGCGTTCTGAACGACGGTGCCTACCTGGACAACGAATACTACGATGTGTACCTCGGAAACATTTCCGAAGAAGAAAAGAAGAGGCTAGTTCCGCAGCCGCACGAAGTTGACGGGTTCCGCTTTTTTTCTCCGCAGGAACTCGACGCGAGCCTGAAACGGCACCCGGAAAAATTTGTCAGCCATCCGGAAGACTTCAAATATCTTCTCCGAGGCGTAAACGCATGACGCTCCAACAGCTCCGCTACGCCATCGGAATCGCCGAAAGTCCCTCCGTCAACAAGGCAGCCGAAAAGCTCTACGTTTCGCAACCGTCCCTCACCGCGTCCATTCACGAGCTTGAGGACGAGCTAGGCATCAAGATTTTTAACCGCACGAGCCGAGGAGTCTCGCTCACGCGCGAAGGCGAAGAATTTATCGCCTACGCAAGGGACCTTTACCGCCACTACGAATCCCTGCTCGGGCTTTACGGACGGAACGGGAAGCGGCGCAAAAAGTTTTCCGTTTCGACGCAGCATTATTCGTTCGCGGTCAAAAGCTTTGTGGAGATGGTCAAACGGTTTCGCGCAGACGAATACGACTTTGAAATCAGCGAAACCAAAACTCGCGAAGTCGTCTATGACGTGAGCAATTTCAAAAGCGAAATCGGAATTTTATACTTAAGCGATTTCAACCGCAAAGTCATCGGGGACCTTTTGGAAGCCAAAGGCTGTGAATTTCACAGTCTCATCCAGTGCAAGGCTTTTGTCTATATGTGGAAAGACCATCCGCTCGCAAAGAAAAAGTTCATCACATTCAAGGAACTCGCCCCCTATCCGTGCCTTTCCTTCGACCAGGGAGAATCCAGCGCCGAATATTACGCCGAAGAAATTTTGAGTACAAAGGACTATTCCCGGACAATCAAGGCGAACGACCGCGCCACAATGCTCAACCTGATGGTAGGCCTCAACGGATACACTCTGTGCTCCGGAATCATTTGCGAAGAGCTGAACGGCGGTGATTACGTCGCCATTCCTTTCCGCGACCCGGCGACAGGCAAGGACATAATGGAAATCGGATACATCACCAAGAAAGGAATGCAGCCGTCCTCCCTTGGCGAGTTTTACATCCGGGAATTGAAGAAGTACCTGGGCGTTACAGAGCCCTGATTTCCGCTTCGGAAAATCCCGTGGCGCCGGCAATAATTGAAATGTCAACGCCGCGTTCCATCAGGGATTTGGCAATTTCCATAATCGAAGCCAACGGGCAAGGCGGCTATCATCAACGGCATAGTTTCCCTTGCAGAACTTGGGAATTTCCACAATGGTCAGCGTTTCCTTTTTGTAAAACTCTTCATTGTCCTGGTTTCAATTTTGTAAGCCCTTTCCGTGTAAAAGAATTGTAAAACGAACCGGCAAAAAATTTTTCTAGATTTTGAAAATACAGGAATTCGTCGAATGGCTAAAAAGATTCTCATCATGGTCGGAAGTCCCAAGAACGAGAGAAGCGGAACGCTGATCCCGACAAAGGCTTTCGTTGACGGAATGCTCGAATCCGGAGATTACGAGGCGGAATATCTCTTTATCGATCGCTTGAACATCAAGCCGTGCCGCGGTTGCCTTACCTGCTGGGGACGCCCTGACGGAAGCTGTTTTATTAAGGACGACGATGTTCCTTCCGTTCGGAAAAAGCTGGAGACCGCCGACGTCGTCATCTGGAGTTTTCCGCTGTTCCTTTTTAGCGTTCCGGGACAAATGAAAGTACTGATGGACCGCGTCGTGGGAATGGTTCACCCCTATATGGGCCAAAGGCTCGACGATCCCGACTACATGAACAAGCCGATGCACGGTCTGCAAAACCAGAAGCCCGGTCAAAAAATCATTTTGCTTTCGAGCTGTGCCTGGTGCGACATCGACGTCGTCTATGAACCTATCCGCAAGCAGTTCGACATCATTCTGGGAAACGACGGCTACACGCTCATCGTCTGTCCGCAAATGAGAGCCCTTCACCACCGCGGCGGCGAACGCCGTCTGAACATGCTCCGAAAGCACTATGCGGCCGGAGGTGCGGAACTCGCAAAGACTGGCGACCTTTCCAAGGCCGCCATCGATCTGATGCAAAAGCCTCTTTTTGGCGAAGAAACCTATCGGGAACTTGTGGTGCAATTCGTCACGCACATGTTCGACCGCGACGACAATTTTTGACGGACCCTAACCGCGCATTTTGCTGACCGTCGCCACGGCCTCGGCGGCAATACCCTCTCCACGTCCCGTAAACCCGAGTTTTTCGCTCGTGCTCGCCTTGACGCCAATGTTTTCCACCGGAATTTGCAGGACGCGCGCAATGTTTTCCTTCATTTTTTCGCGATGAGGGTTCACCTTGGGTCTTTCGCATATGACGACGCTGTCGAGGCTCTCGATCGTGTAACCGGCCTTTTCCACTTCCTCGCGGACCCGCGAAAGCAGCACAAGACTGTCCGCGCCGAGGAAAGCCGGGTCGGTATCGGGAAAGTACGTGCCGATGTCCCCGAGGCCCGCTGCGCCGAGAAGAGCGTCGGAAATCGCATGCAAAAGGACGTCCGCGTCGCTGTGTCCCAAAAGACCCTTTTCGTGCGGAATATCCACGCCGCCGATGATGCACTTGCGACCTTCCACAAGCTTATGAACATCAAAGCCGATTCCTGTGCGAAAAACTCTTTCCATAAAATCCTCTAAAAATTTCAGACAATATATAAAAAAAAGACGGATGCCAAAGCATCCGCCTTTTTCAAAATTTTCCCGGCTCGAAAATTAGAATTCGACAACCGGCGCAAGATACGGAAGAAGCGAAAGTCCGGCGAGGCAAAGCGCTGCAACCACAACCCCGAAGCGGAGGAGGAACCGTTCGGAGACGCCGAGGCCGCAGCACTTGCAGCAGTGAGTTTCTTCCTTGGACGGAGCAAAAATCGCGACGGCAACCCGCAAGTAGTAATACATGGCGATGATCGAAAGAACGAACCCGACGACGGCAATCGTCACAAGTCCGAGCTTCACCACGCCCGTAAAGAGGATGAACTTGGCGAGGAATCCCGAAAGCGGCGGAAGCCCGGCAAGGCTTGCTAGGCAGATGACCGCCGCGAGGCCTTCAATCGGATGTTTGCGACCGCGACCGCGGATATCTTCGAGCGTTTCCTTCGCATCGCCCTTTCCGCTGAACGCGGAGATGGCGGCAAGCGCACCGGCAGAGCCTATCGCATACGTGACGAGGAAGTAGAACATCACGCTCAAATCCTTCAAAAGCAGCCCAAGTACGATGAAGCCAGCATTCATCACGGCGGAGAATGCGAAGATTCGGCGGATGGACTTTTGGGCAAGTCCGGAGAACGCTCCGATGACAATCGAGAGAATAGCGACGATGACAATGACCGGGGCGAGCCTTTCCGCACCGGAACGCATCCAGAGCGATCCGAGGGCAGCCAGCGCACCGACCTTGATGACCGCAGCCATAAAGCCTGTCACGGCAACGGAAGCACCGGTATAGACGTCCGCGACCCAGAAGTGAACCGGGGCCGCACCCGCCTTGAAGAGAAGCGAAAAGACCGAAAGGAAGACACCGACGGCATACAGGCTTTCACGTCCGGCCAGAGACTTTCCGTCAAAGTGGGTCGTTCCGGTAGCGCCGTAAACCAGCGCCATTCCGTAAAGGAAGAGAACGCTGAAAATGGCGCCCGTCACAAAATACTTGAACGTGGCCTCGTTTGCCGCCCGGTCCTTGCGCCGCAAACCGACAAGTCCATAAACCGGATACGCGGCGAGCTCCATTCCGACAAAGAGGGAAAGGAAGTCCGTCGCTTGGACCATAATCATGACGCCCGCCGTAGCAAGAAGAGTAAGACCGTAAGGTTCGCCGGCCGGGAACTTTTCACGCGCAAGCGTCACCTGCAAGCCGCCCACGCCCAAAAACGCGCAAAGGACAACCGCAAGTCCGAGGACCGTGCGCATCGGGTCAAGCGTCAAAAATCCGAACAGGGAGCCGCCCGGAGTAAACATGAAGGAGCCGGCGGTCAGCGCAAGGAAAATGCTCGCAACCCACGGCAAGACCTTTTGCTTGTTCCGGTCCGCAATGAAAGGTTCCACGGCAATGCACACCATGGCGCCGAACGCAAGAACGGCAATCGGCAACAGATTCAAAAAACTAGCGGACATTTTGAGCCTCCACTTGCTTTACTTCGGAAACGGCGGAAACGGTCGAATCGACCTTGGCACTTTCCGCTTGCTGCAAAACGGCATCCGGAACGGCAAAAGCCGTATCGGCAAGAACCTCGGTGCTGTCGGCGGTTTCGGTTTGCGGAATTGCGGCGAGAATGGCCGCTTCGAGTTCCGCGGCCCGAGCCTCTTCCTGCGCAGCCGAATAGTCAAAAGTTCTCATAATCGGCGACGGATGGAATCCGAAGACCAAAAGGAGCAGAAGAAGCGGAGCGACCGCCACCGCATCGGAAATGCGGAACCGGGACTCTTCCTCTTCGCCGGTAGGCTTCGAACCTTCTCCAAAAAGAACCTTCTGGATGAGCCGCAGCATATAGACGGCCGAAAGGATGATGACGACCGCGGTCACAATGCCCGCGACCTTGCTTACGCCCCAAAGTCCAAGAAGGACCAGAAATTCGCCGATAAATCCGACGGTTCCGGGAATCGCAATGGCAAGGACGCTCGCCGTTCCGAAGAAGAACGCAAAGGCGGGATGCAAACGCGCATAGCCTCCCATCCGATCGAGGAGACGACTACCGGAAAGTTTCTCGGCCGAACCGGAAAGAATGTAGAGAGCGGAAGCGGAAAGACCGTGCCCGACAAGCATCACGAGCACCGCCGGGTAAACGTCCACCGAAAGCGTAAAGATTCCCGCAACGGCCAATCCGAGATGCCCCATGGAGCTGAACGCCAAAAGCTTCTTGATGTCGTTTGCGCGCATTGCCATCAGGGCCCCGTAAACGGCCGTGAGAAGTCCCAGTCCAAGAAGGATTCCCGCATTCAGGAACGAGACGGACGGGAAAAGGCAAATCACCCAGAAGTAAAAACCATAGACGCCGGCCTTCGACATGGAACCGGTCAAAACCGCGCTAAGGCCCGCCGGAGCCTCGGCATAGGTTTCGGCCTGCCATCCGTGAAGCGGAAAGAGCGGAGTTTTTACCCAGAACGCGACGGCAAAGCACCAGAAGAGAATCGTCTGCGTGGTTTCGGGAAGCGTCTGGATGGCACTTGCAACCGGCACGATGTAAGAAGACCCTGCCGCGCAAATTAAATACCAGAGCGCCACCGCCATCGGAGCGGAGCCTATAAGCGTGAAAAGCGCAAAGTGAATGGCTGCATGGCGTCTTCCTTCTCCGCCGTAGGCCCCGATGAGCATTGCCGCGGGGAGAACTAGCGCTTCGAAGAAGAAGAAGAAGAGCACCGCATCGACGGCGAGGAACGTTCCGTTCAAGGCGCCGAGCTGAGCAAACATTCCAATTGCAAAGTTCCGATAGCTTCCGTCCGCCTTTTTACGGGCGGAAATCAGCGCCGCAAGCGTAATGATGTTCGCAAGAAACACCATCCAGGCCGCAAAGCCGTTCGTTGCAAAGGCGAACGTAACCGTGACATCCACGCCCGGAATCGTAAACCATCCGAGAGGATTTGTCGCATAGTCGCCGGAAACCAAAAGAGAAAGACTCGCCACAAAAAGGAGCGAGGAGAAAATCACCGCAAGCCGCGACGCGGAACGGGAATCCTTACCCGAAGCGGCAAACATCAAAAGCGCGGCGAGGAACGGAGCAAAGACCATTAGGTAAAGCATTAGAAAAGCCCTCCGCAAAGATAGGCGACAATGGCAATGGCGCTAAGGCAGGCAAGGCTCAAAGCGACCTGCAGCCGAATTCCCCGAACCTGGAATGTCCGGACTCCGTCGCCGAGAATTAGCATCAGCGAACCAATCGTCCATTGCACAATGAGGATAAACTTATCGACAACCCGGTCCGCAATCCAGGCGAGACCGTTGAACGCGGCGACAAACCAGGCGTGCACGTAGTCAAAGAAGAATGTCCAGGCGGCCTTTCCGCCAACCGGAGCCGCGGACTCGTTCTTTTTCACTTCCGGAATCCGTCTGTGGGCAAAGAGCCGATAGCCGATAAAGGCGCCGACGATGGCCGCGGCCGTGCCGAGAACGGCAAAGACGAGTGCCGAGGGCTCGCAAACTTCAGGCCGCATCGCGCGCATCATCTTTTGGGCAGACCCGACAACCGGAGAAAGCCAGGTTTCAAACCAGTTCGCACCGTTCGCAAACACGTTCCAAAGGTATCCCGCAAAGGCCGCACCAACGGCGAGAACCGCCATCGGGAACGTCATACAGAAAGGAGCCTCGTGAATTTTGTCTTCCGGAAGGTTTCCGCGGTATTTGCCGAGGAACGTAAGAACCATCAGGCGCGTCATATAGACGGCGGTAATCACGGCGGTCAAAAGTCCGACACCGTAGAAGACCTTTCCGAAGACGGGCGAGGAGCCAAAGACCTTTTCGAGAATCAGGTCTTTCGAGAAGAAGCCCGAAAATCCGGGGAACCCGATGATTGCCAGGTAGGCAAAGAGCATCACGATTGCGGTCACGGGCGTTTTCGTCAAAAGGCCGCCCATCTTGCGCATATCCTGCTCGCCCGCAAGCGAATGGATGATGGCGCCCGCTCCGAGGAAGAGCGACGCCTTGAAGAATGCATGAGTAAAGACGTGGAAAATCGAGACGTCAAATGCGGCGACGCCCGCGGCCATAAACATGTAGCCCAGCTGGGAAATGGTCGAGTAGGCGAGAACCTTCTTGATGTCGTTCTGGAAAAGTCCGGCGACCGCGGCCCAGAAAGCCGTCGCCATTCCGACGACCGCAATCACGGTCAAAACGCACGGCATCAGAACATACAGCGGCGAGAGCCTTGCCACCAGATAGACGCCGGCGGTCACCATCGTCGCGGCATGGATAAGCGCCGAAACGGGAGTAGGACCCGCCATTGCATCGGGAAGCCACGTGAGAAGCGGAATCTGGGCGCTTTTGGCCGTGCAAGCCCAGAAGAACAGAAGTCCGGCAGCAGTCAAAACAGGGAGAATATTGCCGTCCAGGGGCGTTCCCTTGAGCCATTCGACGAGAGCCGGATAGTTCAAAAGCGAGGAGCCTCCGATGGAAACGAGCAACACCATTCCGAGAAGAAATCCGACGTCACCGACACGGTTCACCAAGAACGCCTTGTTGGCGGCCTTGCAATTTTTTAGATCGCGGTTCCAGAATCCGATGAGAAGATACGAGCAAAGTCCGACGCCTTCCCAGCCGAGGAACGTCAAGATGAGGGAATCCGAAAGGACGAGGACAATCATGCTGAAAAGGAACAGGTTCATGTAGGCAAAGAACCGCGCAAAGCCCCGGTCCCCGTGCATGTAGCCCGTCGAATACAGAATGATGAGCGTCGCAATGCCCGTGATAAAGAGGAGCATCGTGCGGGAAAGCCCATCAAACAGGAATCCGAAATCCACCGAAAGAATCGAGGAACTGATCCAATTGCCAAGCACCGCATGGATGCCGGATTCCGGCATGTTGAAAGCGACAAACGCCGTTGCGGCAAACGAAAGCAGCGGGAAAAGGACTCCGATAAATCCGACGAGACCTTCGTCCGGCCCTTTTTCGCTCTCGGAAGAAACGAGCGAAATAATTCCGAGGATCAGAACGCCCAAAAGAGGGAATAGAGGAATAAGCCAAAGAGGAATCATTTTTATTACCCCCTCATACTGGAATAGTTATCGACATCCGCACTATCCTGATTTCTGATAATCATGATGATGACGGCAAGACCGACGCACGCTTCCGCGGCCGCGACGGCAATCGTAAACAGGGGAACGACCTGTCCTACGACACTCTCGGCACCGGCAAGCGTTTTCGAAAATCCGACGATGCTCAGGTTCACCGCGTTAAGCGCAAGCTCCACTCCCATCAGAATGAAGAAGACGTTACGGCGGCAAAGGGCGGTCGCGAGTCCAAGGATCAAAAGGATCAAGGCGAGAATCTGGATGTACATCGCTTGCATTAGTGAACCTCCTCGGAAGTTTCCTCTTCCGGGTCCGAAGCAATCCGCTTGCGAGCGAGAATCACCGCGGTAGCCATTGCGGAAAGAAGGATAAGCCCGACAGAAAGAACTATCAGATAGTAACCGTTTCCGCTTGCGCTCATATCGAAGAGCGTTCCCGCGGTCACCGCGACGGAGCCGCGAACCGTTTCCGGGTCAAACCCGATGGCCGCATGTCCGAGGGCAATGGCGACGACTACAGCAAGCAGAAGAGCGGCAACAATCACAAACGCGGACGTTTTGTCAAAGCGTTTGGTCCGATTGTCGCGCGCACCGTTCAGCACCATGATAATAAACATCAAAAGCGTCATCACGGCTCCCGCATAGACCATCACCTGGACAACTCCGACGAAAGGACTTCCGAGAAGCCCGTAAATTCCCGCAAGGGAAAGCATCGTCGTCACCAGGGCGAGCGCAGCGTAAAGAGGATGTTTCGTGAAAAAGACGCAACAGGCGCATCCCACGGAAATCACCGAAAGAATGATAAAAAGGATCAGGGCTAGCATTTCACGTCCCCCCAGATGTCAAGGGCCTGTCTGTTTTTGGTTCCGCCCGGAGCGACCTGGCTTTGAGCATCGTCCGGATAATCCTTCGGATCCCAGTTTGTCAGATCGTAGAGGGAAACGATAAAGTCCTCGCGGCGGCGGCGGACAAAGCTCGTTTCGCACGTGTCCATGCGCAAAGCGTCAACCGGGCACGCTTCGACGCAAAGGCCGCAGAAGATGCACACGGAATGATCGATGTCAAACCGGGTTGCGCGTTTTTCGATACGGCCGTCCGGGGACTGTCCCGCTTCGATAAAGATGCAGTGGGCGGGGCACGCCGACGCGCACATGAAGCACGCGACGCAGCGAGGCGTGCCATCGGGCCGGAGCATCATCCGGTGAGCGGCGCGGTAGTCCCGCGGAATGTAAGGCTTTACTTCCGGATATCCGGTGGTGGGCAAAGTCTCATAGCGGAAGAATCCGCGGAAGAAATGCTTGATAGTCGTGTAAAGGCCGCGGAACGCTTCAAAAATGTAAAGACGTTCCAGCCAATTCATCGGCTTGTGCTTAATGACACGAACCATTAGTTGCCTCCCAGAACCAGTTTGGCGATAACCGCCGTCACGACCAAGTTCAAAAGCGCAATGTTCAAAAGGACCTTCCAGCCCAGATGCATAATCTGGTCATAGCGGAACCGCGGAAGCGTCCAGCGCACCCAGATCCAGACCCAGCAGAAGAACACCGTCTTGACCATCAGCACGAGGAACTGCACAAGGGCCGTGCCCAGGGCAATGCCTATTCCGTAAACAGGAACTCCGCCGACCATCGACGCTTCGGGGTGAATGAAAAGTCCCGAAACGACGGCAAGCGCAATAAACACGGGAACGGCCACCCAGGCGATAATCTTGTAGAGGAGATATTCCCTGTTGATGACATCCTTGTTCGAAGCCTTGCCCTTGTTGTAGGCGCGAAGCCAGCGGTAAACCATGTGCAAAAACGCGAGGGCGAGGAACGCGCATATGCCGAAGAGTGCCGCAAGCACGACATTCAAATTGGCCTGCGTCTCGGCGGTCGTCACGAACGGAATCGCATAGCCGCCAAAGAAGAGGAACGAAACGAGCATGCTGTTGATGGCAACGTGTCCGTATTCGCCCATATAGAACATTCCGA
This sequence comes from Eggerthellaceae bacterium, assembly GCA_963597395.1. GTDB lineage: Bacteria > Fibrobacterota > Fibrobacteria > Fibrobacterales > Fibrobacteraceae > Hallerella. The sequence continues at coordinate 34,757 of CAVBPX010000014.1, forward strand.
ACTGCATTGCGCCGAATTCCGTGTGGTAACCGGCGACGAGTTCCGGATCGCCTTCCGAGACGTCAAACGGAGGCCGTCCCGTTTCCGCAATTGCGGCGAGCAAAAAGCAGAAGAACGCCACAGGCTGGGCCACAATGCCCCAGACGTGAGTTTCCTGCCAGTTCACGATTCCTTCCACGTTAAACGTTCCGGCAAGCAGAACGATGCCCATCATCGAAAGGCCCAGACAGACCTCGTAGCTGATGCTCGTCGCCGTCGCGCGGAGAGCTCCCAAAAAGGAGAACTTGGACTTGGCGGCCCAACCCGAAAGCACCGTTCCGAAAACGGAAAGGGACGAGAGGCCGAACATCAGAAGAATGCCGATGTCCGTATCGACGTTTGCACCGGGAATGTGCACCACCGTATCGCCGAACGAAAAATTCAACGAAGCAAAGTACGGAAGAACGCACGGTGTCAAAAGCGTGAGTCCAAAGGGAATCGCCGGGGCGAGGGCAAAAATAATCTTGTTCACGCCCGAGGGAAAGTACATTTCCTTGAAAAAGAGCTTTAGACCGTCACAGGCGTTCTGCACCCATCCGAAAAGACGGATCTTTCCGAAAAACGGAATCTTGACATAGGAGCGGTTCGGTCCCTGTCTGTCCTGGATGAAGCCCGCGCCGCGGCGCTCAAGCGGAATGAGGAGCAGAATGAAGAGCACCGGAATGAATGCGAACGCGAACTTCGCAATGGTCAAAAGCCATTCAATCCATGTCTTTGACTCGATAATTTCCATCATACGGCAACTCCATCGAGCAATTCGCCCGTGCTATGGATGGCGTCAAAAGAGAACTTCGAAAGCGCCGGTGCAAACTCGGCTGCCTTCCGATAGGCCTCCGCTGCGCAAAGGACATTTTCGCCCGCGAGCGCAAACAGAACCGCATACAGCGGCTGAAGGTCCTTTTCGGGAGCCGTCGGCGCCGCCGAAAGCTTCTGGAGAATCGAGCGGGAATTCACCATCGTTCCGAAAACTTCCGACCAATGGTTCACGCCAAAAACAATCGCGGACTTCTTTGCGGTCAAATCGTTTTTCGAAGAAATCGAAATGCGGTTCGGAATGACTTCCAAAGCGGAAGCCTTCAAAGCGTCGCTTCCCCACAGATCCGCGGAAAGCGTCACGAGCGTTTTAAACTCCGAGGCGCGTTTTGCGAGACTTTCGACCGGAGCATTGAATCCGAACAGGGCAAAGCCCGCGCGGTTTGCAACCGGATCGCCGCTCTTCGAAATGCCGTCGGGAGTTCCGACCGGTGCAAACGTTCCGACAAAGACTTCGGCGCGGTCGCCGAGCTTTTGTACAAGGGTTTTCAGGGCTGCGGCGTCTTCGTTCGTCGCGGATCCGCCGAGGACAAAGGCAATTTTTCCGTCGCCCTTGAGTGCGGACTTTAACGATTCGATATCGCCTGCCGGCAAGCGGTCCTTCGAAAATTCCTGGAACGCGAGACGGCTCGTATTCGAAAGCCAGGTGCGGTTCACTTCAGGATTGCAGCGGGGCATCAGACGGAAAATGTATCCGTGGTCGTGCTCAATCCAGATATTCGCGCCGAGGGAATCGTCCATCGAAACGCTCGGTGTGCGGGAAAGCATCCAGACGCGCTGTTCAAAGCGGAAATGCTTTGCGGTCATCGCACCGGTCGGGCAGACGTCCGTCACGCAAAGATCGTATTCGTGATCGAGCTTTCGACCGGGGAACGTCGTAATGTAGGTTTTGTCGGCACGGGAAGCGAGCTGCAGTTGCTCATCGTGGCAAACGTCGCGCATTAGACGGACGCAACGGTCGCACTGGACGCAGCGTTCCTCGTCGAGCATGACGCGCGGGCCTATATCGACGCGCTTGCCGCCGCGGAGCTGTCCCTTGGTGTCGTAAAACTGATGGTCCGGATTTCCGTGATAGTTTTTACCGACTTCGGGGTAAAGGCGGCTCGAATTTCCGCCGGCCTCCACGTAGTTTTCCTGAAGCGTGCATTCTCCGGCCTTGTCGCAAATCGGGCAGTCCAGCGGATGGTTCAGCATCATGAACTCCGAAACGGCCTTTCGGGCGGTCTTCACACGCTCGCTCGAACGCGGCGTAAAAACCTTCATCCCGGCCTTTACCGGCGTGAAGCACGAAATGATAAGCATTTTGCCGCGCGGGCCTTCCGTTTCGACCAGGCACTGACGGCAGTTGCCGGATACCGGAAGATACGGATGGTAGCAGACATGTGGCGTTTCGATGCCCACGGCTTTCAGGGCCTCGAGCAGGTTCGTATCGCCCGGCACTTCCACGTTCTGTCCATCGACCTCGATAGTCACTCGGGGACTTGCGGCAGTCGGAAGATGGGGCATGTTGTAATGATTGCTCATAATATTACCAATAAGCTCCCAGACGCACGTCCGGTCTCAGGCGGGGTTCCGCATGATCCGGGTTTTTCGCAATGTATTCTTCAAAATCCTTGCGGTACTTCCGCGTATAGACGTTCAGCGGGCCTCCCAGCGAAATGGAAAGCGGGCAGATGGTCGTTCCGCCGAAACCCGCGGAAATTCCCTGCAAAAGCTCGATGTCTCCGTCGTGTCCGTTGCCGTCGAGCATCGCGTCGAGAACGCGGCGGGCAAATCCCGTTCCTTCGCGGCAAGGCGTGCACTGACCGCAGGATTCGTGGGAATAGAAATGTCCGAGGACAGCCAAAATGTCAAGTGCGTTGTGCGTATCGTTAAACACGATGATTGCACCCGACCCGAACATCGTCTTGAGGGACGCCATGCATTCGTAGTCAAGCGTCGCGTTTTCACATTCTTCGGGAAGGAGCGGGGGGCAGGAAGATCCGCCCGGAATGACACCCTTCAGGTTTCCGATGATGCCGCCGCAATATTCCTCGCTCGTGAGCATTTCCATAAGCGGGGTTCCGAGAGGCGCCTCGTAAATTCCCGGACGCTTCACGTCGCCCGAAACACAGAACACCTTGGTTCCGTGTGCGCGAGGCGTTCCCATTTTGGTGTATTCCTCGACGGGATGCGAAAAAATCCACGGGAGCGACATAATCGTTTCGACGTTGTTGACGCACGTCGGCGATTGCCAGGCTCCGGCCACGGCAGGGAAAGGCGGCTTGAGTCGCGGCTGACCCTTTTGGCCTTCGAGCGAGTTTATCAGTGCGGTTTCTTCGCCGCAAATGTAGGCGCCCGCGCCACGGTGGACGAAAATGTCAAAACTGAAACGGGTCCCGCCGATGTTCTCGCCGAGATATCCCTTTGCGTAGGCCTGGTTCAGCGCCTTGTTCACACTTTCGATGCACGGGAGAAATTCCCCGCGGGCATAAATGTATGCGCAGCGGGCACCCAAGGCCCAGCCGGCAATAATCAGGCCTTCAATCAGGCGGTGCGGATCCTCGAGAAGCAGAAAATGATCCTTGTAGGTTCCGCCTTCGCCTTCGTCCGCGTTGACGACAATGTAAACGGGCTTTCCCGTATTCCGCGGAACAAAGCTCCACTTCATGCCGGTCGGAAATCCCGCACCGCCGCGCCCGCGAAGCCCCGAACGCTGTACGCGGTCGATGACCTCGAACTGGGACATTTCAAAGAGCGTGGAAGAAATTGTGGAATAGCCGCCGAGCTTGATGTAGGCATCGATGTCCTGAGCGTGCTTTCCAAAATTTGCCGTGCAAACTTTCATCGAATCTTGCATAATCAACCAGCCTTTTGCGTTGCAGGAGCTTCCGGAACAGGAGCCGCCTTGGCCACCGAAACGCGGGACGGCTTTGCCGTGCGCTCGCCGCTTTTTGCAATCATGCGGTATTCATCCCCGATGCGACCCGCGGGATCCACGAACTGCTTGTCCTTGACACCGGGCTTTCCGACTTCGGACCAGTTTCCGTTCACGTTTTTCTCAACGGTCAGTTCCGTAAATTCCGGAGCGCCTTTCCAGGTGAGGGTCGCACCGTTTTCATCGACGAGAGCGAGGACGTTCAACACCGGAGAAGGAGGCGCATAGTCCGAGACCTGGGGTTTTGCGGTCGCGCCAGGCGCGCCCGCGTGTCCGCCGTGGCCTTTCACCAGGCCGCCGAGCACTTCGCGCGGAGGTTCCTGCGGGAATTTTTTGGCCCGTTCACGGCACCATTCGAGAATTCTGTCGAGGCGTTCCGGGGTGAGGCACACACCGGGCTTCATCACCAGTTCGCCGTTTTCGACGTCCGTCGCATAGTCGTCGTTGACGAGCATCGCGGGAGCGTTTCCGCAAGCGGCAAGGCATTCCACTTCGACAATCGTGAAAAGTCCGTCCGCGGTCGTTTCGCCGTTTCGGACGTTCAACGTCTTGCGCGCATATTCGAGCATGCTCTGCGCACCGCGCAAATGACAGCTGATGTTGTGGCAGAACTGAAGAAGGAACCGTCCCGTCGGAACGTGCTTGTACATCGTGTAAAAAGTGGAGACACCGTAGGCGTGCGCCGCGGAACATCCGCAAACGTCCGCAGCCCAGCGAATCGCCTCGTTCGGAAGCCACCCGATGGCATCCTGAGCAAGCCAAAGAACTTCCAGAAGGGCGCCCTGACCTACCGGGTAGCGGGAAAGCAGGTCGGAAACGCGGTTCTTGATTTCCGGGGTTTCGAGCATCGGAGCGATGTCGCCCCATGTCGGCTGGAACTGAATCGGATTTGCATGCCCGAACTGATCCGCGGGAGACGGAAGCGTCTCGACGGGAATCGGTCCGCGGGAATAGGAAAGCGTATTGTTGGCAACGTCGTGAATGGCGCCTTTAACGTGACTCATCTGTCCAATTCTCCTGCGATAATGTTGATGCTCGACAGGCAGGCGATGGAGTCCGCAATCATGCCGCCCTCGACGAGTTCGTGGAATGCGGCAAATTGCGTAAAGCAAGGAGGACGCACCTTGACTCTCCAGGGATGTCCCGAGCCGTCGGAAACAAGCGTAAATCCGAGTTCGCCGTTGGCCGTTTCGGAGCCGGAATAGTATTCGCCCTTGGGAATGCGGATGCCTTCGAAGACGCTCTTGAAGCGGCCGGCGAGAGCTTCCATATCCTGATAGACGCGTTCATGCGAAGGGATGCGGACGCGCGGATCTTCGACGCTTACGGGTCCCGGAGCGAGACGCTTCAAGGCCTGGCGGATAATCTTCACGGACTCTTCCGCTTCGGCGAGGCGCACCATCAGACGGTCATAGACGTCGCCATGCGTTCCCGTCACCACGTTCCAGTCGTAAGTTTCATAATCCCAATACGGTTCGTCCTTCCGCAAATCGCTTGCGACACCCGTTGCGCGAAGGCACGGGCCGGTCCATCCCCACGCAATGGCTCGTTCGCCGGACATTCTGCCGACATCCACGGTACGGTCGAGGAAAATGCGATTTCTGTCAAAGCATGCGTGGACATCTTTCAGGTTCTTTCCGACCTGCTTGCATACGGCAAGAACGTCATCCTCGAATCCTTCGTAAGTGTCGCGGTAAAGTCCGCCGATTCGACCGTAGCTGTTCGTAAGGCGCGCACCGGTCAGCTTTTCCCAAATGCGCATCGTCATTTCGCGGGAATCGAACAGATAGAAGAAGCCCGTCGTAGAGCCGAGGTCCTGCGCCGCCGCGGCCACGCAAATGAAATGGTCCGCAATCCGGGACAGTTCGTTCACAATCACGCGGAGAACCTTGGCGCGTTCGGGAATTTCGATTCCGAGCATCTCTTCCGCGGCGCGGCAATACGCAAAATTGTTCATCATCGCTGAGCAGTAGTCGAGACGGTCGGTGAGCGGAAGGACCTGTTGCCACGTTCCGCGTTCCGCCATCTTTTCGAATCCGCGGTGCAGGTAGCCTATCTCGCCGACGGAAGCCGCAATGTTTTCGCCGTCGAGAGCCGTAATGTAGCGCAAGCAACCGTGCGTTGCGCCATGGGACGGTCCAATGTTCAGGACCATCAAGTTCTTTTCTTCGCCTTCAGGAGTGAGAACCTTCATTTTCTAATGCTCCCCGTCAAATATTCAACTTCGTTCGGCAAAATTTCCTTGGGCCGTTCCAGAATCCGATAGCCCTTGGATTCCAGGCGCTTTTCAAGAGCCGGATACAGATAATCGTTAGTCGAAAGCCACTGCCGACGATGCGCCGGATAGTCCTTGCGAAGCGGATGTCCCACAAATTCGACGTGGTTCAGAAGCCGGCGAAGATCCGGATGTCCTTCGAAGACAACGCCATACTGGTCATAGACTTCGCGTTCCTGCCAGTCCGCAATCGGATACAGATCCGAAATGGTCCGCACCTTCAGGTCCGCCTCTTCCAGCAAGACCTTCACCACCAGGCGGCTGGCCGGAGAGTAAACGCTCTTCAAAACGTACTCGACCGCAAACCGAGGTCCGGCATAATCCTTGAGGCCCAGATAGTCGATGCCGACCACATCCAGAAGCATATCGAGATGCAGTTCGTCCCGGACGCAAGCGATGACGTTGTGCAAATTTTCACGTCCGACGACCACGGTAAGTCCCCAGGGATTTCCGTCATAACGCGTGACGTTCCAGGCTCCGAGCCTGTTCAGGGCAAGTTCTGCAAAAGCCTTGCGCGCCTCGGGCGTCGCGACAACGGGCTCCTTTACGCAATCAGAAGCAACCATTACGGATTCTCCTTCCAAAATTCAGCCTTGCGAATAGCGGATTCCTTGAAGCGAACCGCCTTTTCCTTGATTTCCTCGGCCTTTTCGCGGGAATACTCGGAGAGTTCGCGCTTTGCCTCGGCGGTCTTCGCCTTCAAAAGTTCCAGCTGTTCCCGAACGCGTTCCTTCCGCGCCTTCATATAGGACTCGTCCGAAAGCTTCTTCTGGATTTCGAACATGGCATCGAAGAAGGCTTCGGGACGGCTCGGGCAGCCGCCGATATAGACATCGACCGGGATGATGTTGTCGATACCGGGCACCGTGCAGTAGCAGTCATAGACGCCGCCGGACGTTGCACAGGCACCCATCGCAATCACCCATTTCGGTTCCGCGATTTGTTCGTAAATACGTTTGAGAATCGGGGCCTGCTTGTAGGTGATGGTCCCCTGAACGGCCAGAACGTCGGACTGACGCGGCGTAAAGCGGACATATTCGGAACCGATACGGGAAAGGTCGTAGGGACTTGTTTCCGTACTCATGAACTCAATCGCACAGCAAGCCGTTCCGTAAGGAAACGGCCACAGGGAATTTTTTCGTCCCCAGTTGACGATGAAGTCTAGTTTCGTTGTAAAAAAACCGGCTTCTTGGGCTTCGACTGCCATAGAACGATACCTCGTAAATGTCACGCACAAAGATAGAAATATGTCTTCCGACTCGCACCCGAAAATTGCAAAAGATTCAAAATGGAAAGGCTTTTTCCCGAAAAATCGGCCGTCAAACATAAAGCGTTTTAGTAGGATTTTTGAAAAGCTATATTGTGCACAAATGAGCGAATCCTTTGCAAAACCGCTTGCCGAAAGGCTCCGTCCGACGTCCCTCGACGACTTCATGGGACAGAACAAGATTCTCGGCGACAACAGCATGCTCCGCCGGAGCATCGAAACGGACTGCGTTCCCAGCATGATCTTCTGGGGGCCTCCGGGCTGCGGCAAGACGAGCCTTGCAAACGTCATCCGGCTGAACACGCAAAAGCGGTTCGTCGCCCTTTCCGCCGTGGAATCCGGCGTGAAGGAGGTCAAAGCGGTACTTGCGGAGGCGAGAACCTTCCGGGACCTCGGGCAGGGAACCATTCTCTTCATCGATGAAATTCACCGGTTCAACAAGGGCCAGCAGGACGCGCTTCTGAAAGCGGTCGAGGACGGTACGACGACGCTGATCGGGGCGACGACCGAAAATCCCGGATTCGAAGTCAACTCGGCGCTTCTTTCCCGCTGCCAGCTGGTCCTGTTTGCGCCCCTTTCCGAAAAGGACCTTTCAAGCCTTGCGCTCCGCGCACTCCGGGACGATCCCCGCGGACTGAACCTTTCCGACGTCGAAATTTCGGAAGAAACGCTCCGGAAGCTCGCCTCCCAGGCCGACGGCGACGCCCGTTTTCTGTTAAATCAAATAGAATGGATTGCCAAAAATCTGGGGAACAAAAAGGTCATCGACAACGAGTTTCTCGAGAGCATCCAATACAAGAAGCCGCTCCGCTACGACAAATCGAACGAAGAACATTACAACCTGATTTCCGCGCTGCACAAATCCGTCCGCGGAAGCGACCCCGACGCGGCGGTCTATTGGCTGCACCGGATGCTCCAGGGCGGCGAAGATCCGCGGTTCATTCTCCGGCGACTGATTCGGATGGCGATGGAAGACATTGGACTTGCCGACCCGAACGCGCTCCTGCTCGCAACAGCGGCAAGGGAAGCTTTCGATTTTATGGGCGTTCCCGAAGGCCTTATCGGACTAGACGAAGTCGCCATCTACCTTTCGCTCGCCCCCAAAAGCAACAGCGTCGAACTCGCCGGGATGAAAGCGGACGCGATTATCAAGCGGACAGGGACGCTCCCCGTGCCAAAGGCTTTCCGAAATTCCGTGACGAAGGTCGGGGAACAGCTCGGCTACGGAAACGGCTACCACTACGACCACGACAGCCCGGACGCCTATTCCGCCCAGGATCATCTCCCGAAAGAACTCGCCGGAACCGAAATCTACACCCCGACTGCCTACGGCAGGGAAAAAAAACTCGCCGACCGCCTGCAGGAACTGAAACAAATCAAGGCCCAAAGGGAAAAAGAGTAAGCAATTCTCCGCATCCGGGCAAAGGTACCGGGGGAATTTTAGAAAGGCATCACTTTCCCGATTTTTCAAGCTTCCGAGGAAGAATGACGATGGATTTAAACAAGTCCAAGAAAAAATTAATGCAAAGATATGCCACGTAAATGACGAACGGGAAAAGTCCAAAAATGAGACTTGTCCTTGCAAACCAAAAGGGTTTAAAAATCAGATGCATTAAGCCAACTGCATTTGCGCAAATCAACATCATAACAAAGATAATGCCCAGGCCCCATACAATAGAAGCCAAAAACAAAATGCAATTATTAAAAAAAGCAATAATACCAATCAGCGTTTCTGCATATGTACAAGGTTCGTATTTCACAACAAAGAATTTTGTAGAAACCGCACAGAACAAGGCCAGCAGCAAACCAAGAACCAAACATACAATTCCCGTAGCCAAATCATCAAACGCAAAACCATACATTAGTCCGCTAAAAGCACCGACCACAAAAGCGAGGGCAAGAACATCGATAACAGAGGGATCCGGCAAAACAATGGGATTGAAATTCATCAATTTGCGAAGGGAAGAGAACAGTTTTGTTCCACAATAGGAACCAAAAACGGAGATTAAGAGGAGGATTACGCCAATAAAAAATCCCTTTCTCGATGAACAACAGCCAATAAACCCGACAAGACCTAACACCAAGCACCCCAAAACACCCATACGAATCAAAGCTGAATTGCAGCAGGCAAAGCCTTTCTCCCAGCACCTGCTACGAATGAATCTCAAAAAACGATCAAATAAATTATTGAGAAAGTTTTCATTGATAAGAAAAAATTTTGAAGAATTCATCGGTTTTAAGCTTAACTTTTCCCCGCATTGAGAACAAAACTGACTATTTTCCGGGTTTTGTGTTCCGCATTTTGGACAAAACATTTTGTGTCTCCTTGTTGATTTTATACTACACATTAATATAATCAAAAAAAAAGTTTGTCAAGCCTAACGCAACTTTTCGTCACGCTTTGCAAATGTCTGCAGTTTTCAAAACGACTATTGGGCTTATATGACAAAAGGTACCTGAAAACAGTTACCTTTCCGTTTATATGACATTTTGGTACCTAAAATCGCTTGCAGCCCTTTAGC
>CAVBPX010000015.1:0-43768 GCA_963597395.1 Eggerthellaceae bacterium
CATTCGACCTGGCCGTTTGCGAGGCCCTTCTTGCCGAGCGCGATGCGGAGCGGAATGCCCCACAGGTCCGCGTCCTTGAACTTGACGCCCGCGCGTTCGTCGCGGTCATCGACAAGAACTTCGAAACCGGCGGCTTCGAGGTCCGCTTCGAGCTTGTCCGCGACTTCGGAGTCCTTGGTGATGTTTACGATTTCGACCTGGAACGGGGCAATCGATTTGGGCCAGATGGGGCCGAAGTCGTCATGGCTGTTTTCGACGACGCTTGCCATCAGGCGTCCGACGCCGATGCCGTAGCAGCCCATTACAATGGATTCTTCCTTGCCTTCGGGCGTGAGGAAGTGCGCGCCCATGCTGCTCGAAAACTTGGTACCGAGCTTAAAAATGTTGCCGAGTTCGATGCCGCGGGTCTCGTCGAGGGCCTCGCCGCACTTGGGGCATTTGCATCCGCTTTCCGCTTCGGCGATGTCCGCCACTTCGTAGTTTTGCAGGTCGCGCTTGGGATTGCAATGAATATAGTGGAAGCCATCCTCGTTCGCTCCGACGACGAGATCGTAGGCGCCTTCAAGTCCGGAATCGACGATGACGCGCGTGTCGTGAGCGCCGATGGGGCTTGCAAAGCCCGGAACCATCCCGCATTGCTTGATGAGGGCATCGTCGGCGGGGTAGAGCTCCTTCGCCTTGAGCAGGTTGTGCAGCTTGATCTCGGAAACGTCGAGGTTGCCGGGGACAAGCGCCGTGATAAGCTTTCCGTTAAAGTCAAAGAAAACGCACTTGGCCGTGGATTCGGGCTTGACGTGAAGGAACGCGCAAAGTTCGTCGATGGTCCCGGCATGCGGTGTCGCCACCTTTTCGAGCGGGGCGTTCGCGTCGCCCTGGTAAGGTTCGCGCTTGAACGTCGCAATTTCGCGGTTGGCCTGGTAGCCGCAATGCTTGCAAAGAATCAGGTAGTCTTCGCCGTTCGGCGTGTCGAGCATAAACTCGTGAGCGACCTTTCCGCCCATGATGCCCGTATCGGACTGGACGATGACGGGGTCGATACCCACCTTTCGGAAAATGTTCCGGTAGGCGTTGTATTCGAGCTCGTAATGCTTGTCAAGATCTTCTTGTGAGGTGTGGAAGCTGTAGGCGTCCTTCATCAGAAATTCGCGGACGCGGATAAGGCCGCCGCGGGCACGGGCCTCGTCGCGGTATTTCGTCTTGAACTGGTAGAGCATGAAGGGAAGCTGCTTGTAGCTCGATACGACGTAGCGGACGAGATCCGTCATCGCTTCTTCGTGCGTCATCGCAAGGACCATGTTGTGGTTGTTCCGGTCCTTGAATCGCAAAAGCTCTTCGCCGATGGCCGTGTAGCGACCCGACTCGCTCCAGAGTTCCGCCGTCTGCACAACCGGAAGATCGACTTCGATGCCGCCGATGGAATTCATCTCTTCGCGGATCAGGTTTTCGATTTTTTTCAGCACCCGGAAACCCATGGGAAGGTAGCTGTAGATTCCGGTGGAAAGGGGCTTGATGTATCCGCCGCGCATCAAAAAGATGTGGCTTGGCATCGTGGCATCGCTCGGCGTTTCGCGGAGCGTGGTATAAAAGAACTTGGAGAGCTTCATAGTGCGCTAAAATCTAGAAAATTTGCTAGTTTATTCTAAAAATTTACACCATGTTCAATGTCAAGGAGACATAGAAATGAAATTCCGGTATGTTGCGCTGACCGCTTTGGCGGTGGCCCTTTCAGCGTGCAATGAAAATGCGAACGAAAAGATTGCCGTCAATGTCGATAACGCTTCGGCGGACGAGGTCAAGATAGCCTATATGCTCGGGACGCAGTTCGGAGGCCAGTATGCGGCAATCGAAAAGCAGCTGGACTTTTCCATGGACGCTTCGGAATTCAAGGCCGGACTCTTTGACGGAAATAAGATGGTGCGCGACACCTCCGGAAAGACGAACCTCCTCCGGTTCCCGGATTCCGTGATGAACAGCATCGCCCGCGGCATGCAGTCCCGCGCGCTCGCCATCCAGGCCGCGAGAATGCCGCAGCTGAAGGTTGCAAAGGATTCGGCGGATACCGTTTCGAAGCCCGCTCCCCAGATGCCCGAGGCGATGAAACCCGAGGAAAAGACCCGCGCTTCTTACCTGATTGGCGTGCAGTTCGGGGCGCAGTTTGCGTCTCTTTCGGAACAGTCCAAAACGGCTCTCGACCTCGAGGCTTTTAGGCTCGGCCTGAAGGAAGCTGGCGAAGTGGCGAAGGATACGTCCAAGGCTCTCCGGTTTGCCGCGGATTCCATGCAGGCTATTTCCGAACGTCTCCGCAACAAGATTCTCGAGGTGCGGAAGGCTGCCATCGAAAAGAGCAAGGCCGAGGAAGAGGCCCTGAAAAAGTCGATTGAACCTCTCAAGGGCGATACTCTTGCCGACGGCACCCAGGCAAAGCTCAACTTCAAGGTCAAGGCGACGGGCGTGAGCGTTTCGGCCAAGACGCTCGAAGGCTATGCGGGTTCGCCGCTTTTCGTCTTCTACTTCTCAACGACCTGCGGACATTGCCGCCATGCGACGCCCGAAGTCCGGGACATTGCCAAGGCCTTTAAGGACAAGGGCATCCGTTCCATCGCCGTTGCGAGCGGCGGAAACAACAAACGCGCCATCCGCAGCTTTATCGAAGAGTTCAAGCTCGACGAGGCCGGTATAGACGTCTTCTTTGACGAGTCCCGCGAATTCGGCGAACTTTACAGCGACGGATACGTTCCGAAGGTCTATATCGTACAGGCGGACGGCTCCCTGATGACATTCAAGAACTTTGAACAGCAAAAGGATTCCATCCAGACGGAACTCGGAAAGCTCGTGACGAAGTGATTTCGTACAAATTAAATTCGGATTGCCTTCCCTTCGGGAAGGCGACTTTCGTTTTAAAACAAAAAATTCCCGGCAGAGGTTCTACCGGGAAAATTCTTAGTTCTAAAAATTAGGCGAGCTTTTCGGCCGCGGCCGCTACCGAGAGCAGGTCCGTTTCGGCGTAGGGCTTTCCAATCCACTGGATGCTCACCGGCAAATTGTCCGCGCTTCCGCACGGAACGGAAATGCCCGGAAGTCCCGAGAGGTTCAGGCTCACCGTATAGATGTCCGAGAGGTACATCGCCATCGGGTCGCTTTCGTTTGTGCCGCGAAGGAGCGGAAGTCCGGGCATCACGGGGGACGCGATGACGTCGCATGCTTTGAATGCCTCGGTAAAGTCGTTGGAAATGAGACGGCGAACCTTTTGAGCCTGGACATAGTAGGCGTCAAAGAATCCGGAGCTTAAGACGTAGGAGCCGAGCATGATGCGGCGCTGAACTTCCTTGCCAAAGGCTTCGCTGCGCGACATGGCGTAGAGGTCGTAGAGGTTCTTTGCGTCCTTGCTTCGGTAGGTGTAGCGGACGCCGTCAAAGCGGGAGAGGTTGCTCGAAGCTTCGGCGGTCGCGATGATGTAGTAGCTCGATACCGCGTAGTGGATGTTCGGCATCGAAATTTCGCGAAGTTCCGCGCCTTCGGATTCGGCCTTTTTCAAAAGCGCTTCGATGGCGGATTTGCACTTGGCGTCGAGGCCTTCGCCAAAATATTCCTTGGGAACGCCGATAACCTTTCCCTTGAGGGATTCGCCGATTTTCTTTCCGAAGTCTTCCGTCGGACGGGCGCTTGTCGTGTTGTCGTGGGCGTCCTGACCGCAGATGGCGGAGAGAACCGTCGCCGCGTCACGAACATTTGTGGAAAGCGGGCCAATTTGGTCAAGGCTCGAAGCGTAGGCGATGAGGCCGTAGCGCGAAACGCGTCCGTAGGTGGGCTTTAGGCCCACGATGCCCGTGCACGCCGCGGGCTGTCGAATGGATCCGCCGGTATCGCTTCCGAGGGCGACGGGGACCGTTCCCGAACGGACCGCGACCGCGGAGCCGCCCGAAGATCCGCCCGGTACGCGGGAACTGTCAATCGGGTTTTCGACGGGACCGAAGAAGGAGGATTCGCTGGAGGATCCCATGGCGAATTCGTCCATGTTCGTTTTGCCGACGATGACCGCTCCGGCGTCCTCGATTTTTTGGACCGCGGTGGCGGTGTAGGGCGAGACAAAGTTCTCGAGCATTTTGGACGCCGCCGTCGTGCGGGAACCTTCGAGGCAGAGGTTGTCCTTGATGGCGACGGGAATTCCGTCGAGCGGACCGAGGAGCTTTCCCTGTTTGCGGCGTTCATCGGAGGCCTTCGCCTTTTTGCGAGCTCTCTCGGCGAGTACCGAAATGTAGGCGTTGAGCGATTTGGTCTTTTCAATTTCCGAAAGGGATTCCTCGGCGAGCTTTTCGGCGGAGGTTTCGCCGCGTTCCAGTGCCGATTGCAATTCTTGGATGGTTTTCATTTAACGTTCTCCGGACCACTTCATTATGTATAGGCCGACGACCAGGCCGACGATGCTCATGACGTTGAGCTTCAGCTGGAAGCCGAGGGCTATTTTGAACATGTAGAGGTCAAGTGTAAAGGGCTGCATTTCCGTCCCCGAACCGGTGCTAAAGGCCCAGAACGGTTTGACGAAAAAGTTGTGCACGATGTTGTTGTATCCGCCCGCGTTCATCAGTTCGCCGAGCTTTCCAAACAAAAATCCGAGACTTTCGCCGAGGACGCCACCGATGAGGAGTCCGAGGACGATAAAGAGCAGAAGTCTTCCAAAACCGTTTCTTTTCGACATGGTCTATACCCTGTTTTTTGGAAAATATAAAAATAGTTTTGGCGGGCTTCGGGCGCTTTTTCGCTCGCAATCGGGATTTTCCTATATTGATGTCCGATGCAATATGCCCTTTTTACAAGTCCCGAATCCTTTGTCGATGAAATCGACCTGATCGAGAAAATTTTTGATGCGGGCCTGGACTTTTTGTACATCCAAAAACCGCACTTGAAGGATTTGGCGCTCGAACGATTTTTGCTTGCGCTTTCGGAAAGCGTCCGTCAGAGAAGTTTTCTTTGCGGCTCCCCGAACGTTGCCGGGGAATTCGGGCTTTGGGGATTTCATGCGTCCGCGGACTGGGCCTTTCAAAACGCGGAAGCGGCTCTTCGTTCAAAGGTGCGGATGAGCGTTTCCGTAGGCTCGGCGCTTGATGTCCAAAAAATTGCGGAACCCCTCCGCTCAAAAATTTCGCACTTTGTGGTGCCGCAAGGGGATGGTTTACTTTGTGAAAAGGCTTTTGTCGAATGCGATGCGACGGAACTTCCGGAAGGCCCGGAAAACCTTGCCGTCACATCGGGAATTTGGGAATTTGCCGACCCGGTTTCGGCGTGGAGGCGACTGTGCAAAAAATGACCTATGCCTTGACGGTTGCGGGCTTTGACGGCAGCGCGGGGGCGGGAATCCTCGCGGACATCAAGGCGATGCGGGACTTCGGAGTCTATGGGACTGCGGTCTGTACGGCTTTGACGGTTCAAAACGAAAGAACTTTTTCTTTGCCCGGGTTCCTTCCTTGGGAACGCATCGAAAAACAGCTCGAAACGCTTTTCGAAATTCGAAATTATGACTTTGTGAAAATCGGGCTTGTGGAAAACGCCGAGACATTGCAAAAAATCGTCGAATGGATCCGTAAGCGGAACCGGAAAGCCTTTCTTCTGTGGGATCCGATTATGGCCGCGACGACGGGCTTTCGATTTTTTGCGGACGGCGATGCGGACAAGTTTTTCCCGGTTTTTTCACAAATAGACCTGATTACGCCGAACCGTTTTGAATACGCCTATCTCGGGCTGGGCGTTGCCGACAGCCGCCGCGAGGTTCTGGTGGGAAGCGGAACGTCCGTGCTTCTCAAGGGCGGGCACGCGGAAGGGGAAGATTCCGTGGACGTTTTGTGGCATGACGGGAAAAAGTTCGAGTTCGCGGGAAAGCGCCTTTCGGGCGTCGATAAACACGGCTCGGGATGCACGCTCTCGTCCGCGATTCTCGCCGGGGTCGCGCTCGGAAAGTCTCTCCCGGATGCGTGCCGCGAAGCAAAACGCTACATCGAAAAGTTTCTTTCGGGCGGCGAAGGACGCGTCGGCTGGGTCGAATAAAAAAGGTCCGCATTGCTGCGGACCTTTAATTTCCAATTTTTGATGTTTACAGATCGACGACTTCGGTCCATCCGAAGGGATCGGGCGTCTCGGCAAACTGGATGGCCGTGTAGGTGGTAAAGAGCCTGGTGCATACGGGGCCCGGGTTTACGCCGTCGCCGTAGGTGAAGGTCTTGTTTGCCACCGGATCGACAATCTTTTTAATCGGGGTGATGACCGCGGCCGTTCCGCATTCCGCCGTTTCGCTGAACTCGGCAAGTTCCTCGAACGGAACCGGGCGGCGTTCCACCTTGTATCCGAGGTGTTCCGCGAGCTGTTGCAGGCTCTTGTTCGTGATGGACGGGAGGATGGATTCGGACTTCGGCGTCACATAGGTGTTGCCCTTGATGCCGAAAAAGTTGGCCGGACCGCATTCGTCGATGTACTTCTTTTCCTTGGCGTCGAGGTAGATGGTGCTCGAAAATCCGAGCTTTTTCGCTTCGGCGAGGGAGAGAAGGCTTGCCGCGTAGTTTCCGCCGACCTTGACCGTGCCCGTTCCCTGGGGTGCGGCGCGGTCGTAGTTGCGGCTGATCATCATGTCAACGGGTTTAAAACCGTCCTTGAAGTAGGGACCGACCGGGGTGACGAACATGAGGAGCAGGTATTCGTCGGAGGGCTTGACGCCGACTTCGGGGCTCATCCCGATGAGGAGCGGGCGGATGTAGAGCGTTGCGCCGTAGCCGTAGGGCGGAACAAAGCGCTTGTTCGCCTTCACGACCGTGTGGACCATTTCGCGGAAGAGCTCTACCGGGGGAACGGCCATGAGAACGCGGTTTGCCGTGTTCTGGATGCGCTTCGCGTTTTCCTCGACGCGGAATACGCGAACCTTGCCGTCCTTGCCGGTATAGGCCTTGAGGCCTTCAAAGCCTTCCTGGCCGTAATGCAGGCAAGTCGCTGCCATGTGAATGCTGATGTCCTTCGAGGAGGAGAGTTCGATTTTGCCCCATGCGCCGTTGCGGTAGTAGCAGCGGACGTTGTAATCGGTGTCGTAGTATCCGAACGGGAGCGTCTTCCAATCGACGGTATTCAAATCAACTTGCATAATGGATGCCTTTTTTACGGCGTCACCTGGCGCCGTTTGAAAAAATACACATTTTGCGCACAAATGGCTTTTAAATCCCGAAAAAAGATATATTCCCTGTCATATAAAAAGGCAGGTCCGAAATGTTTTTTCGAAATGTAACGTTTTTGTCGCTTGCGTTCTCCGCGTTCCTCCTTGCCGAAGAGGCGAACGTCGATGACTTCGGGTTCAAGAAGTTCTATCGCACCAAGGAAGGCTCCGTTTCGTGGACCTCGGCGCACTGGGCAAACGGCAACGCACGGAGCGTGGAATGGGACGGCGACCCGGACGACCCGCTCGGATGGACGGAGTCGCACAGCGACGGAAGCGGCTCCTTTGACATTGACGGGAACGGCGTCATGCAAATGAACTGGGTGACCGGTCCGCGCTTTCACATCAACAGCGGAAACGGTTCCACGACGCAGTTCTTTTTGAATACGGAATTTACGGCCTACTTCAAGCGGGACGCTCTCGGCGGCGACAACTGGGGCGGAATGGTCGTGGGACTTCGGACGGGGGCCCTCGGGCACGCCTCTTCCGGAGGGGACGATTGCGACGCAAACACGTATTATGCGCGGTTCCGGAACGACGGAAAATGGGACTTTGAAAAGGAGTGGAAACATCCGGCGAGCTATTACCGGACGACTTCGGGCGTCGGCAACCAGGACCCTCTTTTTGGCGGAAACGCGCTCCCGGTCGATAAGTGGATAGGGATGAAGTACATCGTCTTCAACAAGGATGCGAACACGGTTCGGCTCGAGCTTTACATCGATTCGACGTCCGGTGCGGTGCCGCCCGGAAACTGGGAACCGGTCGGTGCGGTCGAGGATGCGGGACTTGACTGGCGTGGAGCTTCCGAAAATACGGTCTCGGGATGTTCCTACGCGGATGCGCTCGCCCCGATCCTTGAGGGCGGCGGAACGGTGCTGATGCGCTCGGATGGAGATAAGCCCTACTACAAGTTTGTCACGGTCCGCGAAATCTCCCCGACGGCTGCGTTTGACGGTTCGACGGCCATTCGGAAGCCCGCGACGCGGATGTGGGGACAAGAACTTCCGACCAAAAATTTTGACCTCCTGGGACGCCCTTCGGAAAATGACGTTCCTGTGCGGATTTTTCACCGGTAAAAGATTGAAAATTGCACAAGTGTTCACTATATTTGGGCCATGACACGTTCCCTTGTCGTTCGCGATGCGTGCGAACATAATCTGAATCATGTGAACATCGAGATCCCGCGGGATTCCATCGTCGTCGTGACGGGAGTTTCCGGTTCGGGAAAGTCGAGTCTCGCCTTCGATACGATTTTCGAGGAGGGGCAGCGCCGCTATGTGGATTCTCTTTCGGCCTATGCGCGGCAGTTTATCGGCGTGATGAAACGCCCCGACGTGCAATCGGTGACGGGAATTTCGCCGACCATTTCCATCGACCAGAAGACGGTGAACAGGAATCCGCGTTCGACCGTGGGAACGACCGTCGAAATCCTCGACTTCCTGAGGCTCCTTTTTGCGCGGCTCGGAACGCCTCACTGCCCCAGGTGCCACAAGGAAATTCGTGCGGCGACCGTCGATCAGATTGTCGATAACCTTTACGCGGAGGATTCCGGAAAGCACGTTTCGATTCTCGCGCCGATTGTCGAAGCCCGAAAGGGCGAATACCGCAAGGAATTCGCGGAACTTTTCGAAAAGGGATTTTTGCGGGTTCGCGTCGATGGAAACATTTACCGCACAAACGAAGTTCCTCAGCTCGTCCGTTACGAAAAACATTCCATCGAGGTTGTCATCGACCGGATTTCCATCGAGGATAGGAACATTTCCCGTGTGCGGGAGGACATCGAGGGCGCATTGCGCCTTACCGAAGGAAAGATTGTCGCGTTTCTCTTTGACGACGGAACGTACCGTTTGCAGGGGACGGAACTTGCCTGCCCGGATTGCGGCATTTCCATTCCGGAACTTGAACCGCGCTTCTTTTCGTTTAACGATCCGCACGGGCAGTGCCCGCACTGCAAGGGTCTCGGCCGGGATTACGTCTTTAATCCGGATTTGATTGTTCCGGACCAGACGCTCTCGATTCGGGGCGGGGCGCTCAAATGCCAAAAGTCCGACGGAAACGTCATCTTTACGGATTACGGCTGGCGTGAACTTTCCCGCGTGGCGCGGGCCGAAAAATTTTCGCTCGAAACGCCGTGGAAAAATCTTTCGGAAAAGGCGAAAAACGCCGTCTTGTATGGGAGCGAGGCGGCGGGGACGCCCGGAATTATTCCGCTGATGCAGGAACTTTGGGACCAGTGGCACATTGTGCATTTTCAAAAGTTCATGAACGACAGCGTCTGCCCGGTGTGCGGAGGTTCGCGGATTTCGCCCGCGGCCCTGGCCGTGACGTTCCGCGATTTGAATATTGACAAAATGTGTCAAATGCCTATCGAAAGGCTCTCCGCGTTTTTTGACGGCGTCCGGCTTACATCCCGCGAAGAGCACATCGGACACGAACTTTTTAAGGAAATTCGGAACCGGCTCGGTTTTTTGAAGAGCGTCGGGCTCGGATATTTGACCCTTTCCCGCAGCGCGAGGACGCTTTCGGGCGGGGAGGCTCAGCGGATTCGCCTCGCAAGTGCCGTCGGAGCTGGCCTTCAGGGCGTCCTCTACGTGCTTGACGAGCCGAGCATCGGGCTGCATGCCCGGGACAACGAAATGCTCCTCGGCATTCTCGAACGTTTGCGTTCGCAGGGAAACAGCCTGATTGTCGTCGAACACGACGAAGAGACAATGCGGTATGCGGACTTTGTCGTCGACGTGGGCCCTTCGGCGGGCGTCCGCGGCGGAAACATCGTGGCGGCGGGGACGGTCGAGGATTTGGAAAAAAATCCCGGTTCGCTGACCGGAAAATATCTTTCGGGAAAACTCAAAATCGAAATTCCGAAAGTGCGAAAGCCCGTGACGGAAAAGACGCATTTTCTCGAAGTTCTCGGCGCCGCGGAAAACAATCTGAAGCATGTCGATGTTCGGATTCCGCTTGACGGCACTCTTACCGTCGTCACGGGCGTTTCCGGTTCCGGGAAAAGTTCCCTGATAAACGGGATTCTCAAAAAGGAGCTTGCGCGAAAGTTCCACGGTGCAATTGACGTCCCGGGAAAGTTTGACGAAATCCGCGGCACGGAATTTATTGACAAGGTGATTGAAATCGACCAGACGCCCATTGGTCGGACGCCGCGGTCGAATCCCGCGACCTATACGGGAATTTTCGATGACATCCGGGACCTTTTTGCGAAGCTTCCCGAGAGCCGTGTGCGCGGCTACAAAAAGAGCCGTTTCAGCTTTAACGTGGCCGGCGGCCGGTGCGAGGCGTGCGGAGGCGCGGGCGTTAAAACCGTGCAAATGCAGATTCTTCCGGATGTGCAGGTGACGTGCGACGTGTGTAACGGCAAGCGCTTCAACGATGCGACTCTCGAAGTGCACTACCGCGGAAAGACCATTACGGACGTTCTCGACATGTCCATCGATTCCGCGGCGGAATTTTTTAAGGATCTCCCGAAAATCGCCGACGTGCTTCGGCTTTTGCAGGATGTGGGCCTCGGGTATTTGACGCTCGGGCAGCCTTCGACAACGCTTTCGGGCGGAGAGGCCCAGCGCATCAAGATTGCGACGGAACTGCGGCGTCCCGGGACGGGAAAGACCCTTTACCTTCTCGACGAACCGACGACCGGGCTGCATTTCGAGGACATCCGGAAACTTTTGGACTGCCTTTCCCGCTTGCGCTCCCTTGGAAACAGCATGGTGATAATCGAACACAATATGGATGTCATCAAGTGCGCGGACTACATCATCGACCTGGGCCCGGATGCGGGCGAAAATGGCGGTGAGGTCGTTGCGACGGGAACTCCCGAGGAAGTGTCCAAAAATCCGCGTTCGCTGACGGGAAAATTTCTTTCGAAAATTCTTTTTCCGAAAAAGTCCGTTCCGCTTCAAAAGGCCCGAAAGCAGGAAGTGGCGGAAAGCCTGGACATTCAGGTCGTCGGCGCGCGCAAGCACAATCTTAAAAATTTCTCGGTGACGATTCCTCGTCACAGGATGACGGTCATTTCCGGGGTCTCGGGTTCCGGAAAGTCGAGCCTCGCCTTTCACACGCTCTTTGCGGAAGGACAGCGTCGTTTTGTCGAAACGCTCAGCACCTATGCCAGGCGTTTTCTCGGACGTCTCGACCGCGGTTCCGTCGATTATATCCGCGGCCTTTCGCCGGCCATTGCCATCGACCAGGGAAGCGCTTCCAAAAGTCCGCGGAGTACCGTGGCGACGCTCACCGAAATCTACGACTACTTCCGAATTCTCTGGGCCCGCGCAGGAGAGGCTCACTGCCCGCATTGCGGACGCCCGCTTGAATCTTCGACCGTTTCGGAAATCATCGGAAGCCTTTTGAAAAATGCCGCGGGAAAGAACGTCGAAATTTTTGCCCCGATCTTTATCGCGGGGACGAACGCGGAATGGATGGCTCCCTCGTCGGAAAATCTCTGTGGAATTTCTTCGAGGCTTTCGGAACTCGGCTACCGGAAAGTTCTCGTCGATGGGAAAATGCAGAATTTGACGGATGCGCGGCTTACTTCCAAACAGAAAAGCGTTTATGCCCTGGCGGATACGGTTCCCGTTTCGGAAACGAACGCTTCGCGCCTTGCCGAGGCTCTCGAAAGGGCTTTCTCGGACGGTTCGCACTCCGCGGCCTTTCGCGTCTCGGGCGGAAAGCTCTCTCTGCACTCGATGTTTCCGAGCTGCGGTCATTGCGGGTATTTTCTCAAACAGAATTTCGACCCGAAACAGTTCAGTTTCAACACGCACTGGGGCGCATGCGAACGGTGCGCGGGCCTTGGAATTTTGCGGAGCGGGGAAGTTTGCCCGGACTGCCGCGGAAAACGCCTTAAGCCCGAAATTCTCTCGGTGCTTATCTCCGGAAAGAACATCTCCGACGCTTCGGAAATGAGCATCCGGGATGCGAAAAAATGGTTTGGAAGGCTCCGCATGGAACACTCCCGGCAAAAAATTGCGGAACCGATTCTCCGCGAAATTTCGGGCAGGCTCCGCTTTCTCGAAGACGTCGGTCTCGGATACCTGAGCCTGTCGCGGACGGGAGACTCCCTCTCGGGCGGAGAATCCCAGCGGATAAGGCTTTCGAGCCAAATCGGAAGCGGTCTTGAGTGCGTGATGTACGTCCTCGACGAACCGACTGTCGGGCTTCACCAGAGCGATACGAAAAAACTGCTCGATTCCCTCTACAGGCTGCGCGATCTGGGAAATACGCTCGTCGTCGTCGAACACGATCTGGAAATGATTCGCGGCGCGGACCATCTGATAGATTTAGGCCCTCTTGCGGGCGAATACGGCGGGGAAGTTGTCGCCGAAGGCTCCCCGAAGGATCTTTCGAAAAAGTCCGCGTTAAAGCGCTTTCCGCGAAGCGAAACCGTCAAGTATCTGACGGGAGCCGTCCCCGTTTACAATCCGCCCGTAGAGCCTGTTCCGGAAAACGCGCCAGTCCTCGAATTCAAAAACCTCGCGTCGCACAATTTAAAGAACATCTCCGTCCGCTTCCCGGAAAATAGGATTTCGACGGTGTGCGGCGTCTCGGGCTCCGGAAAAAGTTCGCTTGTGATGGATGAAATTCTTCCTTTGATGGAAAACGCCTTGGGCCGCGGGGAAAAACGGCGAAAGGCGCGCCTCCGGGCGAGCTTCCCGGAAACCGTCAAGGAGGTTCTCGCCGTCGATCAGAGTCCCGTTTCGGGAACGCCCCGTTCGACGCCCGCGAGCTTTATGGACGTGCTGAATCCGATTCGCGATCTGTTCTCCAAAATGGAACTTTCGAAAATGAAGGGATTTTCCCCGAACCGTTTCAGCTACAATTCAAGCCATGGCGGCGGCCGGTGCGAGGCGTGCGAGGGTCGCGGGATGATTTCCGTCGAAATGCACTTTCTGTCGGACGTGTGGGAAACTTGCGACGTATGCGGCGGCGCGCGCTACAACAAGGAAACCCTCGCCGTGGAATTCAATGGCAAAAACATTGCCGATGTCCTGTCGCTCCGCATCGACGAGGCCTGCGAATTTTTCAAGGATCAGCCGAAGATAGTGAAACGCCTCCGTCCGCTGCTAGACGTGGGGCTTGAATATTTGCGGCTCGGACAGTCCATGACGACGCTTTCGGGCGGGGAATCGCAGCGGATGAAGCTCGCCGCGGAACTTTCGAAGGGCGTCGGGCGCAAAGGCGTTCTTTACCTTCTCGACGAGCCGACGACGGGATTGCACCTCTCGGACGTTCAGATCCTCTGGAATTTGCTGCGGAGGCTTTCGTCCCAGGGAAACACCGTCATTCTCATCGAGCATCATCCCGATGTGATACGCCTTTCGGACTTTATCGTGGAACTGGGACCTTCGGGCGGAGACGCTGGCGGATTTGTCACCTATATGGGCGTTCCTTCCGGGAAAAGGGACTGATGCGCTTCCGAAACGGTTATTTTTTAATAGATTGAAGGTATCCTTTCCGGAGAATGTATGTCCCGAAAAAATTGGTTCTTGATTCTTTGCGTGTTTCTTCCGGCGCTTGCCATTGCCGCCGGGGATTACCGCTACACGGTGCCGGAAAGCCAGTTCGAAGCGGACGTTAAAATTCCGAATGCCTCCGGCGTCTGTCTGGACACAAAATCCCCGAATTCCAAGTATTCGGAAAAGCCCCGCTATCCGCTCGAATCCGGAAAACTTTATTTGCGAAGCAAACTCAAGGGAAACCGCTACGGTTGGTATTCCGGAACGGCCCGGGCCGAATGCTTTAAAAAACTCTACGCATTTAATTTGCACGACAACCGCCTTTCGGTTCTCGACGCGAGCCGTCTCCGCTTTTATGCCGACAGGTTCCGGAAGCCCTTCCAGGACGAATCCGAAATTTATTTCGACAAAAAGTTCCTCTATTCGTCCCGCGTCGAAAATCTTTACTTGATGCGCAACGGGAAATGGCAAAAGCTCTTGCCCGCGGCGCTTTCGGGAATTGCCGTCGTCGAAGGCGTTCCGGATTCCTCGATTGTCGTTCACGGACAGTCCTCGTTCCGCGCACCGGTCGTCTTTTCCCCGGTTGATACGGGCCTTTTCCATGTGACGCTCTTTATGCCCGGAATGTATCCGACCACTTCCGGCATTCACATTTCGAGCGGAAAGACTTCCTACCTGAAGCCCATCTACGTGCCGCAGGATACGACCGTCTATCCGATAGAAACGTCCGTGACCGAAGAAAAAATCCAGGCCGCTAAAAATCTTTTTGAAACCGAGGTCCTTTACGATACGTTTATCGAGGACCTCAACCGCATGCAGGTTCCGCAGGGCACCGCCGGGTTCGATTCCCTTTATCCGCAGCCCAAGAACCCGCCGCGCGGCATGTCACGCAAGAATCCGCAATATACGTCCTACCTCGCGGCTTTCGACGCAGCCCGCTCCCGCGCCCGGTCGCAGTGGCTTTCAAAGCGCCTTTCCAAAATCCTCGCGCTGAATACGGCCCTTTTTGAAAAGCTCGATTCCCTGGGACGGGATACCGTTTCGCTTCGAATCGTTCCGCAAACGGTCCAGAAAAAGGATTCGACTTACGAAATTCTCTTCCTCGATTCCGCAAAGCGGGTCGATGTGCTGTGGAACGGAAAGTTCCCCGATAGCGATACCGCGAACGTGCGGGATGGCGCGATGTTCGAACTGGTTTTTGAAAATAAGCCCGTCTGGAAATACGACGGATTCCGTGTAAAGAGCCGCCATCTGTATCGCTTCCTAAAACTGTCTCTTGTGAAGGGAGATTCTTTTATCGCCGGGACCGGAAGTTTTACGCTTCCCGCCTACATCCGCGTGGAGGACGAGGTCCAGGACTGGCTCCTTTCCGAGGAAGAGGTTTTTCCTGCGGCTTCCGTTGCCAAGGTTCTTCCGGATTCTGCCGCAAAGGATTCGGAAGACGTGACGCGCGCCTTTGCAAAAATCGATTCCGGAACGTTCTACTTTAAAAAGCGGATGGTGAAGGTGGCGCCGTTTTACATTCGGAAGACGGAAGTGACCGTCGGGGAATACCGCTCGCTCGTCAAAAAACCGCCGAAATTCACCTTTGGGGACTCCCTTTTCCCCGCCCACAACGTAAGCTGGAAGGACGCGAACCTTTTTTGCCGGCAAATTGGCGGGCGCCTTCCGACCGAAGTGGAATGGGAATATGCGGCCCGGGCCGGCAAAAACGAAAACTTCGTGTGGGAAGAAAAGCGAAACGCGAAGGCTTTTGAATATGCCGTGTTCCGCACAAATTCCCCGTCCCGTGTCGCGTCGCGAAAGCCCAATGCTTTCGGACTTTATGACGTGGCGGGAAACGTGGCGGAATGGACCGCCAATTCCTATTCTTTCTTCCTTTACGAACGCGTTTTTAAAGGCGGATCGTGGAAAAGTGCGGCCGAAGAGGATTTGGACCTGACGGAACGCTCGGGCGAAGATCCGCGCTACTGGTCGGACTGGATTGGTTTCCGCTGCGTTGTTCCCATTACAAAATAAGGAAACTCATGAATCATACAGTCAAAGTTTTTCAGAAACTGGCCTCGTTCCCGTTTCTTCTGATTTTTCTCGCGTTTCTTTTTCCGCTGGTGAACATCTCGTGCGCGGAAAAGGTGGTGGCGGATCCGAACGCCTACGAGTTGATTTCCGGAGTGACTCCCGAGACGTTTTTAACCGGCGACAAGGAGAAGCGGGCAGTCGAGGACATGAAGCGGAACGAGCCGCGGATGAAGGAATTTCTTGAACAGCCTATCCAGACGTCCGCCGTCATCATTCCCGTGATTGTCGCGGTCGCGCTTGCCGCGGTTTTCGCCTTTATTTCGCCGGTCGGCTCTCTTGCGATGGCGCTTGCCGCCTTCGTCTCGCTCTGGGTCTTTATCTACAACCTTTCCGTGACGGTAGAACGGGAACACTACGACTTTTTGACCGTGGAGCCCGCGGTCGGCGCCTGGTGCGTTACGTTTTTGCTCGCCATCGGAATTGCGATGAATTTGACCGTCATCATCAAGAACAGCCGGATGAAAAAACAGGAATCCGGTCCAAGCAAAAAATAAAACCGGAGAATCTCCATGCCCGAAAAATTTGTTTTTTACATGAACCGCATGACCAAGACCTATCCGCCCGGAAAGACGGTTCTCAAGGATATTTCCCTGAGCTTTTACTACGGCGCGAAAATAGGCATCATCGGCACGAACGGCAGCGGTAAATCGACGCTTCTCCGCATTATGGCGGGCATCGACAAGGAGTTCCAGGGGGAAGCCTGGATTGAACCGGGCCGCACGGCGGGATACCTTCCGCAGGAACCGGTACTCGACCCGAACCTCACCGTCAAGGAAAATGTGATGCAGGCCGTTGCCGGGAAACAGGCGATTCTCGACCGCTACAATGAAATCTCGATGAAGTTCGCGGAACCGATGGACGACGACGAGATGAATAAGCTCATGGAAGAGCAGGGCGTCTTGCAGGATAAGATTGACGCCGAGGATCTTTGGAGCCTTGACCGGAAAATCGAAATTGCGATGGACGCGCTCAACTGCCCGCCGGGGGACTGGCCCGTCACCAATCTTTCGGGCGGTGAAAAGCGCCGCGTTGCGCTTTGCAGACTGCTTCTCGAGGAACCCGACCTGCTTCTTCTCGACGAACCGACAAACCATCTCGATGCGGAATCGGTCGCCTGGCTCGAACGCCACTTGCGCGACTACAAGGGCTCCGTCATTCTGGTGACGCACGACCGATACTTCCTCGACAACGTCACCGGATGGATTCTCGAAATTGACCGCGGCCGCGGAATTCCCTGGCAGGGAAACTATGCGGAATGGCTCGACCAGAAGCTCGAACGGATGAAGACCGAAGAAAAGGGAGAATCCGACCGCAGAAAGCGCCTCGCCCGCGAGCAGGAATGGGTGAAGCAAAGTCCCAAGGCTCGCCAGGCGAAAAACAAGGCCCGTCTCAAGGCCTACGAGGACCTTCTTTCGGAAGACAGCCGCGAACAGATCAAGGTGGCGCAAATTTACATTCCGAACGGCAAACGGCTCGGAAATGTCGTCATCGAGGCTGAACACCTTTCGAAGGCCTACGGCGACAAGCTTCTTTTCGACGATCTTTCCTTTACGCTTCCGCGTTCGGGCATCGTCGGCATCATCGGCCCGAACGGCGCCGGCAAATCGACCCTTTTCAGGCTCATCACCGGGCAGGAAAAGCCGGACTCTGGAACGCTCAAAATCGGTGAGACCGTCGAGATGATCACCATGGAACAGGGCCGCGAAAGTTTGGACGATTCCAAGACCGTTTTCGAGGCCATCACCGGCGGCAAGGACGAAATTGAACTGGGCGAGCGCAAGATGAATGGGCGCGCCTATTGCGGACTTTTCAACTTTACCGGCGCGGACCAGCAGAAAAAGCTTTCCGTGCTTTCGGGCGGCGAACGCAATCGCGTGCTGATGGCAAAGAATCTCCAGCATCCGGGAAACCTTCTTTTCCTCGACGAGCCGACGAACGATCTGGACATCGAAACCCTGCAGGCCCTCGAACAGGCGATTCTCCGCTTTGCGGGCTGTGCCGTCATCATTTCGCACGACCGCTGGTTCCTTGACCGCGTCGCGACGCACATTCTCGCTTACGAGGGAGATTCGAAGGTTGTCTGGTTTGAAGGCAACTGGAGCGAATACGAAGCGGACTACAGACGTCGCATGGGCGAGGACGCCGACACGCCGAAGCGCTTCAAGTACAAGACGCTCACCCGCTAGAAGGCCTGCGACAGGTCAAAGTTGATTCGTTCGAACGAGAATGCTTCCGGGGAAAATCCCGGGAGCTCTTTTTTAAATGTGTAGTCCAGGCGAATGGTCAGGAACTGCCATTTGTAGCGAAGTCCCGTTCCGAGAGCCGCGCGGCTTTTTCCGGCGTAAAGGCTGTTATTGTCCGTGACGCGCGTCCAGTCAAAAAATTCGACGAGCTGCCAATTCTTGATGGCTTCGAACGGGGAGTTGATGCGAAGTTCCGCGTTGAGCCTTATATATTGCGGAGTGAGGCCCGTGTTGATGATTTCTTCGCCGCTTTCGTCCGTGCTGGTGAAGCTCGGGTAGATGCTGCGGAATCGGTAGCCGCGCACGGTGCGGGAGCCTCCCTGGTAAAAGATGCGCGCGTCGTCTTCGAGAGCTTCCCGGAAGAACTTTCCAAAGCTTACGCTTCCGGCCGAGAGGAACGGTCCAAAGAGCGGCAGGTATCCGATGCTTGTGAGTTCGCCGTAGGTGTAAGGGTTTCCGCGAAGTTCCGGGTCGCGAACGTTCCCGGCAAAGTTCATGCCCCAGCCGAGGGTCGGTGCAAAGCGGACGCCTCTCGTCGGGTTGAAATAATCGTTGGAATAGTCAAACGTGAGGGCCGTTTCCCCTTTGACCTTAAAGAGCCTTGTTTCGTTCTTTTGTACAAAACGCGTATCGAGCGAAGCGCGAAAGCGGATGTTGTTCGAAAGTCCAAAGGTGAGATCGGCGCGGTTGATGACTTCCATCCGTTCTTCGAGACTGTCCGGATAGGCGGGCGGGGAAGTCTTTTCGTGGTTGAAACTGAGGTGGTCGTCAAAGCGGATGGCCGTCGGAATAAAACTGAAGCGCGTTCCGAAGAGAAGCGGATTCGCGTAGCCGAGCGTGAGCTCCTGCTTGTTCTGCGCCACGAGAATGCTTGCCGAACCTTCATGGAAATGCCCAAAAAAGTTCTTGTGCCTGAACATGGCGGAGGCTCCAAATCCATAAACTTCTTCAAAGAAGACGGAATAGCGCGTCTCGCCGGGCATGCGTTCCACCGCCTGGAAATGTACGTCCGAGAGGCCGTCTTCCCGCGGAAAATCTTCCAAATGAATGGACGTGAAAATTTGCGTCGAAAGAAGCTTGCTGCGGAATGCCGTATAGGTTTTCCCGTTGATGACTTCGCCCTTGGGAATTCTCCAGAGCCTGTTCAGCCAGGCCGTATCGGAAAGGCCTTCCTGATTGTTCGTATCGAGCTTTGCTATTTGTGACGGCTTTTTGGTGGAACTTGAAAAGTCTCCCATGCGCACGCGCGTTCCCGGGTCAATGTAGATTTCGACGTTCACCAGATGGTTCAGCGTGTCGAGATATTCGAGGTAGTCGGCGCGTACGTGCAGGTATCCGTTTTCGCGGTAAAGCACCTGAATTTGTTGTACATCGTCCGCAACGATTCCCGGGTCATAGGCCGCGCCTTTCTTAAAGCGGAGCCCTTTCAGTTCGACATCGTCTTCTTCGGTATTCCGGTCAATCTTGATTTCGTTGAATTTGTACGGTTCGCCCTCTTCGAGCCGGAAGCGGTAGAGCGTATAGGGAAGCGAATCCCCGGCGTCCGTGTGATTTCGCAAAACTTCCATTTTGGACGTAAAGCCGAAGTACCCTTCGGAGTAGTAGAGAAGCTCCAGATTGGTCTTCGCGATTCGCATCAAAAAATCCTGGCGCGTCGTATCGACAATGCCGAATTCTTCCGGGATGTCGAGCTGCAGCGCGAGCTGTTCGTCCGTGTAGAGCCTGTTTCCGATGAAGGAAACTTTCCAGCGGTTCTTCACTTGCAGCGTATCCGAGGGCTCCTTGGCAAAAAGACTGGCGCATCCGACAAGACAGAGAATCAGGAGAATCCGCATCCGCGTCATTTTTCCTCCTTTTTCCGCAAAGCGGGATCCTTGCACTTTCCGATGCCGAGGAAGCACGGAGACCAGAACTTGTAGCTGTAGTTAAAGCCGATGTTCTTTTCGAGGCGGTTTTCGTCCTCGTCGGTCGTCGTGATGTAGTTCTTTGAAACGAGGCTTGCGCCAAAGTCGAGCTGCGGGTTGTAATGTTCCGGATTTTTTGTCCGATCCTCTTCGGAAAAGGCCGGGATGACATACGAGATGCCCGCTTCGATGGCGCGGTCGTAGGTCGGCGTTTCGCTCTGGTCTTCCTTGTATCCGAAGACGAGGCTCAGGTCCTTGACCCAGCGGTCAAGGGAGATGGGAATCATCAGATAGCTCGAATCCTTTTCGGCGACGGATTCTTCGTTGAACAGCTTGAACTTCATGTCGATGTCGCCGACGTATTCGCCGCCGAGCGTCCTGTTGGCCGTGCTCGTCAAAACGCTTCCGATGAGTTTGCCCGCGACCTTGTTGCGGTCGATGGTCGAGGATTCCTCTTCGGAAATGCACCCCAGAAGAACGCTGTAGTAGAGGGACGCCGGGGAATCGTCAACGCCGCAATTTGCGCTGGGCATCGGCTTCGGGGCAATGATGGAACCTAAAATATCGAGGTGCACCGGGCATGTTTCGTCGTCGTCGCGGTGGGTGCTTGTCTGGCAATAGGGAAGGTTCTGGACGCTTGAAATATTGATGGTTCCGCGGTTCCACGGAACATCCTGGAACGAGAGCGAAAGCGATTCAAGGTCAAACTGGAACATGTCCTTGAGACCTATCGAGCCGTTTCCCGCATTGTTGACGTCCCCGCGGAGAAGCGGATGATCGGACGTGCCGAGAACCCAGAGATCGACGGTCAGCGGGAAGCTTGCGAGGTTCGTGAGAACGGCGACCGTATCCTTTCCGGAGTCCCCGATGTGAAGTGCGAGGTTGATGGGCCGCGATTTTGCCGCCGTCTTTTTGACAACGGGTTTTGTCCGTCGGATTTTGGTGAAAAATCCGGAGAGCGTCGCCGAAATTTTGCTCAGGCTTCCGAATCCGATATCGACCGAAAACTCGTTTTGATACAGGGCGCGGTCGAGAAAGAAGTTCCCTTCGAGCGTGGGATTGGCAAAGCTTCCGTTTTCGGCGTGCGGCAGGTGCAAGACGGCCTTTCCGCGGGCGCTGGCGTCGGCTTTTCCCCAGTCCGGCTTGTTTAACCTGTACGAAACATTCTGGATGTCGAGCGCAAGCGTAAATTCCTTTTCGGAATCTTCCAGGGAACCTTTCACGCCGTTAATTCGAATCTGGTGAATTTGGTCCCATACGAGCGAAAACTTTTCCGTCTCCATTTCGATTTTTCCGAGCTTGCGCTCTTTCAGATCGTAGCTTGCACTTGCCCGGATGACTTCGCCATTGTTGTTTGAAAGTTCCGCCGAAGGCACGCGGAAAATTCCGTCCTTGAAAAATCCGCTGAACGAAACGGGAAGAACGGGGAAACCTCGCTTGGTATCGAGGGCCGTGGAATCGGAGTGAAACGCCAGTTCAAGACTTGTAAACGGACTTTTCAGGTCTCCGACCGCGTTCGCCTTGAAGTCGGTATAGACTATTTCGCCGAGATTCTGCGGAAGAAACCAGGAACCGGAAAGCTGGGCCTTGCCGCTCCATTTCATAGTGGAATCGATATCGCCGTCAAGCCAGGCCGTTCCGCCGACAGGCGTTGTAAAGTAGGCAAAGATATGATGCTTCGGTTCCAAAAGTCCGTTGACGTCAATTTGCAGGTCGCCGTTCCACGCGCGGTCGCCCGCGCTGATGTTTCCCGAAATTTGCATTTTTTCCTTTTCGGCAAACACGTCGAGTTTTGGAATGGAAAAAAGTTCCCGCGAGACGTTCTTGATGGAAAGGTCCGAAAATTGCAGGGAACCCTGAAGCCCGAGCCCTTTACGGTAGGAGACGTTTCCGCTAAAGATGCCGCTTCCGAGCGGGGACGTCTTATAGGGGGCAAGAAGCAGCGGAATGTCGAACCGGTCTGTTGAAGCCCACGCGTCCGTAAGCTGGAATCCCTTGAATTTTTTTCCGGTCGAATCGTACTGGACCTTCGCCGTTCCTTCCATTTCGATGGAGTTCGTCCCGGTCGAAATCAGCGCATTGTCGAGCGCGACGGAGTCGCGCGTGCCGTGCGTCCTGAACTTTCCTTTGAGGGGAATCTGTGCAATTTCCGTTTCCACTTCGGCCTGGATGGTGCTCTCCAGCGAGTTAAAATTCTGCTCATAGGTTCCTGTCACGATTCCGTCCATTCCGCGGAGAAGAGCCGTATCGGCAAACGGAATGTGCGAAAGGCGCACCCGGAACGCTTCGCTCGTAATCGCGGGCTCGAACGTGATAAAGGCTTTTGCATAGCCGTCGTCCGACTGGTGCACTTCCCACGACGTGTGCGGAATCGAATCGGTCCACTTGACGTCGCCCGTAAACGCAAAGGTTTCCTTTTCGCTCCGAATAAATCCGTTGCTGAAATCGATGCCTTTTTGGTCGAGCACAAGCGTCGTGAAAAGCGAATCCGCATGCATCAGGTAGGCGTATTCGACAGGCGCAATGGAAACGTCCGCGCGCATCTTTCCGTCGTAAAACGAGCCCGTCACTTGCGGCCGTGTATTGAATCGCAAAAAGTCCCCGCTCCAGCGGACCGCCCAGGGCTCGTCCCTTGCAATGTCGCCCGTAAAGTCTATCCGAAAATCCTTCAGGCTCGAAAGTCCCGACATCTTCGCCTTGACGACGGAACCCGCCCCGGTGACGGCTTTCGCCTCCATCTTGTTCCTGGACGTCTTTTTCGCGTGGACGGAAACGTCGAGCGGCTGCATTTGCGGACCGAATTCCGCTTCGATGTTCCGGACTTCGGCGTCGGCCTCGAAGTTGAGGTTCTTGTCGAAGGTTCCCCTGAACGAGATGCTCTGACCGGGCCGCTTGCCCGTAAACTTTCCGTTTGCGGAAAAGCGCATCTTCTCGTCGCCGCGAAGCTTTACGTCGAGCGAAAGGTCGGGGAGCGGCCAGAACTTGCCGAGATCCGTTCGGACCCGCGCCTGATACGAACATTTTTTTTCGCCGAGCCTGGAGGTGAAATCCGCCTCCACGCGGATGTTCTTGACGGAAACGGATTTTGGAATTTTTCCGCTGTCCCATTTGCGCGGATTTTTTACGAAAACGTTCGCCTTGCCCGAAATGTTTTCGGGCGCATTTTTCGGAAAGGAAAATGCCGCGCTTGCACTGTCCATGTCCTCGGACCGGAACTTCGCGTCTCCCGAAACGCTTGCCCCTTCCCACGAAACGCGTGCCTTTCCCGAAAGTTTTCGGGCGAGAAATTTTCCGTCGGCATTTTGAAAGGAAAGCTCCGCCGCCCGGTGACCCAAAGATTTTACATGCAGCGAATCGACTGTCCAAAGCCCGGCGTTTTGTACGTTCGCTTCAAAACGGTTTGCCCGGACGTCCAGGTCGAGCGGCAGTTGAAAGTCCGGGAACGTGAATGGGGAGGAATCCTTTTCCGCCTTCGGAAAAAGGCCCGGGTCGAGTTCAAGCCGGACCGTATCCGCGTTTACATGGACAAAATCCTCTTCGGGCGAAAGGAGAATGTGCGCGTCCAGGTTCGGGGAATGCAGCAAAACGTCAAAGCCCTTTCCGCGGACGGAAACGGAATCCCAGCTCCGCGTAAGGAATCCCTCGGACTTGTGACCGTAAAAGGCCACCTTGACCGTTCCGTAATCGTGGGAAGAGTTCAGGTATTTATCGACATAAAAAAACAAAAACCAGGCGAGAGCCAGAAGGCAGCCTACGAACACGGCGAATATGCCGATGGCGACAGCGGGCTTTAACCGTTTCACATGTTGCAATATAGATAGAAAACTTGTATATTGAGGGGCGTATGACGTGTATTCGAACCATCCGACTGGATATTTCCCTGGACGTGGATTTTTTTCCCGTGCTCGAAAAGTCCGTCGTGGAATTCGCCGCGTCGATGAACATTCCCGAAAGCGCGCTTCTCCGCATAGGCGAAATGGTTCGCCGCTTTTTGGACGGGGACCTTTCGGACGTTCCCCAAGGTTCGGTCGAGCTTGAATTCGGAGCTTCGGACGGGCGCTTTTTTCTTCTTGCCCGCGACCCGGACCGCCGCATCCTTTTTGACGGAGACGTAGAACTTTCATGAATTCCGTTTCCGTAAACCGTTATCCTGCAGAACCCGAAGTCGCGTGCATCAGGCTTTCGGGCGACATCGGACTCGATCTGATTCCGCAGCTTGCAAGTCTTGTGGAACGCTTCGAAAAAGAAGGCGTTTTGCACTGGGCGGTCGATCTTTCCGGGGTCGGATTTTTGAGTTCGCCCGCGGTCGGCGTTCTGATGGGCATCCGTTCGAGGGTCATCGAACGCTCGGGAAGCGTTTCCCTTTTTGCCCCGCGCGCGGAACTCAATGAAAAATTGAAGCTTATGGGCGTGCATCTCGCGCTTCCCGTTTTTAAAAGCGAAAAGGCCTTCTTGGAACATTTCCGCTGGGAATACCGCGGCGAAAGCCGCACCGTACATTTGACGCTTCCCGCAACGGCTTCCGTCGTCCCGCCCACGCGGCGTTTTATCGCGTCCCTGCTTCGCGCGAAGGGCTACGACAAAAGGGAAACCTTTGCGCTCGAATCCATCGTCGATGAGCTTTCGAACAATGCGATTGAACACGGGCGTCCTCCCGACGGCGTCTTTCATCTGAAAATGAAATTCAGCAAGTCCAGGGTCGTCATTTCGGTGAAAAACGCGACGCGGGAACTTTCGCTCGAAGAGCAAAAGGCCCTCGAAAAAAAGTACACGAGTCCCCAGATGGATCCGGAATCGCAGCGCGGCCGCGGAATCGTGCTTGTCAAAACGCTTTCGTCCAAAATGACCTTCCATATCGATGCGCGGGAGGTTCTGGTCGAAATTGAAAAAATGCGAGAGGAAAAATGAGCGAAAATCAGGAACTGCTAACCATCGAAACCATTGAAAACCTTCCGACCGCAAGGCTCCTGCGTTTTGTCGGGGACCTGGATTCGACCAATGCGGAAGCGACTTCCGGCAAAATGCTCGAACTTTTGAAGGAAAACGTGACGACAATCGTCGCGGACTTTTCCCGTTTGCGCTACATCAACAGTACGGGACTCGGCGCCCTGCTTTTTGTGAACAAGAAATTCAAGGAAGCGGGCGGCGTCTTCAAGGTGGCGAACGTGAACGAAAATGTGCTGGAAATCATCGAAATCATCGGTGCGGACCAGTTGCTCGAAATTCACGGGACGCTCGAGTCCGCTCTGGAATCCATCCGATAATTCTCCGGGAGATATTTTGAACATGAAGTTTGTGAAGCAGACCCTTTCCTTTGCCGCGATTGCCGCGCTTTTTGTCGGCTGTTCCGCTCCGCAGGATACGGATCCGGTCGTCGCGACCGTCGGGGACGAAAAAATTTATGCGTCCGACGTGGAATTTCTCAGAAAATCGTCTCCCGCCTACGCGAAGCCCGGTCAAGAAAAGGCCGCGCTCGAAAACATCCTCGAATCGCGAATCATCAACCAGGAAGCAAAAAAGCTTGTGGGCGAAAATTTCAAAATTGCCGACAGGCTGAACGCCATCGAAGACCGCATGCTTTCCCAGGTTTACGACGACTATTTTATCGGCGAAAATCTGGGCTACGATGTGGAAAAGCTCCGCTCGTATTTCGCTTCGAACCGGGCTGCCTTTGCCGCGGATTCCTGCAAATCCTTTGAAGCGTGCCGCGAACGCGTCGCAAGGAGTCTTTACCTTTCGGACCATGCGGATTCCCTTGCGCATTACAAGGCTCGCAAAATTCGCGACATGGAACGCGTGCGCTATAACTTCCTTTATGCGGAACTCGGCAAGGATTCGGCCGAAATCGAGAGGGTCGAAAAGGCCTTGCGCGACGAAAAGGAAAATTCCGACGAGTTCAAGGATATTATCAAGTCCGGGTTTGTGAGGTCCGATACAGTCCCCGAGGGCACCTTCGGAAATGCCGCATTCCGGGAATCCCTTTTTGGCAAAAATCCGCTCTCCGCGGGCGATATCCGAAAAATCGATCTCGGCGAAAAGACGCTTGTGTTCAAGGTCGTTCTCCGCCGCGAAGGGGATAAGGTTCCCGAAGCCGACCGCGATTCCGTTCTCGAAGACCGCTTTATTTTTGACCTCCGCGACTATATGGCGAACAATGCCGACAGCATTCTCCAGGCAAAGTACGGTTTCCGCGTAGAATCTGCCGTCTATCCCGATGCGAGAGCCTATTACGAGGCGCATCCGGAAGAGTTTAACGGCACCCCGTTCGACAGCGTTTCCGCGTCCATTAAAAAGAAGCTTTCGACGACGGACATGCCTCTCGATTCGGGCGCGGTCCTTGCGACCATTGGCGGAAAGCCCTTTATTCTCGAAAGCGACGCGGCAAGGTTCCTCGCCGAAATTTCTCCGAGTTCCCGGATGCGCTATCCGCGCGCCCGCCGCGTGTTTATGCTCGCCTCGTGGAAGCTCAAGGCGCTTGCCGCCCGCGAAGCGAACCTCGATAAAAGTTCCCGCTTCGAAAAAATTCGGAACAACATCGAAACGTCCTTCTACCGCAAGTTCTTTTCGGATTCCCTGGCTGCCCGCGGCTTCCTTGCTCCGGAAGATTCCCTCCGCGCAGCCTTTGAAAAGTTCGGGACGAGGCTCTTCCCGAACCGTCCTTTCGAACAAATTCGCGGCGAACTCGGCGTCCTTGTACAGACGCCTCTCCGGGAATATCTCTTTGAATACTACCGAAATCCGAGCCTTCCGCAAACGTCCGATGTCGATTCCATTCGCGTGCTCGTCTTTGAAGGCTCGATGATGCGGTTTGCCGGAGACTGGTTTGAGCGCTACCGCAGGGACCTTTACAAAAAATACCCGGTCACCGTATATGATTCAGTCTATCTCCCGCGGACCGACCTGTTCTCGGTGACCGCTCTGGAAGCCGTGGCGGATTCCTTCTACAACGCCCGGGAGCTTTCCGGCGCCCGCGTAACGTGGGAGCGCATACGCGCGCTTTCCGCCGAGGACGATACGCTTTTCCGCCGCGCAATTCTTGAACTTGCGCAAATCGATTCCGAACGCGAAAAGTACGAATCCGCGGACGGGGAATTTGCGGCCTATTACGCCATCTGGCCCGACTCTCCCGAAGCGGAAAAGGCGCTCTTCAACCGGGCGTTCCTTCTCCACGAAAACCTGAAACGCGATTCCGTAGCGCTTCCGCTCTTCGAGGAATTCCAGAAAAAGTTCCCGAAAAGCGACCTTGCCGAGTCCGTCGATTGGCTCGTTCGCGACATTCGCAGCGGCGGAAAGCTCGCCGCGGAGCTTCTCGAAAAGATTTCGAAGCAGGAAGAAAGTTCCAATTAACTATATTAAACAAACCTTTTTAAGGCGGTAAACTATATGGAAATGACTTTTGCCATGATCAAGCCCAACGGGGTCGCCTCCGGCCTCATCGGACGCATCCTGGATCGTTACACCAGCGCGCGTCTTGCGGTCGTCGGCCTCAAGATGCACCAAATGACTTCGGAAGAAGCCCGCGGATTTTACGCCGAGCACGTAAACAAGCCTTTCTTTCCGGAACTCGAAGCCTATATGACAAAAGGCCCCTCGGTGATGATTGCCCTCGCCGGCGAAAACGCCGTTGCAAAGGTCCGCGCCATCAACGGAGCGACCAATCCGGAAAAGGCGGAACCGGGAACGCTCCGCTATGATTTTGCACCGTCGATGACGGAAAATGTCGTGCACAGTTCCGACAGTCCCGCAAGCGCGGAACGCGAAGTCTTCTTCTGGTTCGGGAAGGAAGACCTCTATGCCTATGACGCCGTGTCCTGCAAGGCTTGCACGGTTCTCGGTTAAGTTCTTTTTAATTCAATCACAATCAAGGAGACAAAAACCTCATGCAATGGATCATCAGATATCTGACTTCCTCTATTGGCAAGAAGCAGATTATGGGTTGTACGGGTGCCGCTCTTGCGCTCTTCATTTTGGGGCACATGGTCGGAAACCTGCAGCTCATCAACCTGGACCAGTCCGTCGCGCAGGCGCACTATAACGCCTATACGCAATTCCTCACGGGAATGAAGCCCATTATCTACTTTGTGGAAATCGGCCTCATCGCCCTGTTCTGCATTCACGTGTTCCTCGCTGTCAAGCTGAAGATCGAGAACCGCAAGGCTCGCGGTCCGGAAGCCTACGAAGTCAACGCGCGCAAGGGCAAGAAGACCTTTGCGAGCTTTACGATGATCTGGTCCGGCATCTTTGTTCTCGGATTCGTCATCCAGCACCTGATGGTTCTCAAGTTCGGCGTGCACTATCTCTACGAGAACGAAGCGGGCGAAATCGTTCGCGACATGTGGCTCACGACCATCGACATGTTCGCAAGTCCCTTCTGGACCGTTTTCTATCTCGTGAGCATGTTCATCATCGGCATGCACCTCTTCCACGCCATCGCTTCCGCGTTCCAGACGCTCGGCATTGCGCATCAGAAGTGGACTCCGATCATTGAGTTCGTCGGCGTCGCCTATAGCCTCGTCGTCGCCCTGGGCTTTGCCCTCGAAGCGGGCTTCAGCTGCTACATCGCCCACCAGGACGGCACCGAAGCCTTGAGAAACGCTTCCCACCAGAAGCAGCAGATGCTCGAACAAAAGCAGAAGGCCCTGGATGCGGCCGCCGCTTCGAAGAAAATCTCGGTCCTGACGTCGTCGATCGATAACGCCCAGGTCTCTTACATCGTCGAAGGAGGACGTTAACATGATTTTGGACTCCCACATTCCCGGCGGAAACATTGCCGAAAAATGGACGCGCCACAAGTTTGAACTGAAGCTCGTCAACCCGACGAACAAGCGCAAGTTCAAGATTATCGTCGTCGGAACGGGCCTTGCCGGTGCGAGCGCCGCGGCTTCTCTCGGCGAACTCGGCTACAACGTTCTCGCTTTCTGCTACCAGGATTCTCCGCGCCGCGCCCACTCCATTGCGGCCCAGGGCGGTATCAACGCAGCGAAAAATTACACGAACGACGGCGACTCCGTCTATCGCCTTTTCTACGATACGGTCAAGGGCGGTGACTTCCGCGCTCGCGAAGCGAACGTGCACCGTCTTGCCGAAAACTCCAACTGCATCATCGACCAGTGCGTTGCCCAGGGCGTCCCCTTCGGACGTGACTACGGCGGACTTCTCGCCAACCGTTCGTTCGGCGGAACGCAGGTCTCCCGTACGTTCTACGCCCGTGGACAGACCGGTCAGCAGCTCCTTCTCGGAGCCTATCAGGCCCTGATGCGCCAGGTTTCGAAAGGAACCGTCAAAATCTTCCCGCGCCGCGATATGCAGGACCTGGTCGTCATCGACGGAAAGGCCCGCGGCATTGTCGTCCGCAACCTGATCACCGGCGCTCTCGAAAGCTACGAAGCGGATGCGGTCTGCCTTGCAACGGGCGGCTACGGCAACGTCTTCTACCTCTCGACAAATGCCAAGGGCTGCAACGTGAGCCCGGCATGGCAGGCCTACAAGAAGGGCGCCCTTTTTGCGAACCCCTGCTACACGCAAATTCACCCGACCTGCATTCCGGTCACGGGCGATCACCAGTCGAAGCTCACCCTGATGAGCGAATCACTCCGCAACGACGGACGTATCTGGGTCCCGAAGAATATCGGCGATACCCGTCCGGCGAACGAAATTCCGGAAAGCGACCGCTACTACTACCTCGAAGAACGCTATCCGTCCTTCGGAAACCTGGTTCCGCGTGACGTGGCAAGCCGCAACGCGAAGATGGTTTGCGACAAGGGAATGGGCGTCGGCTCCACAAAGCGCGCCGTCTATCTCGACTTCTCCGATGCCATCAAGCGCATGGGCGTCGCCGGCGTTTCCGCCAAATACGGCAACCTCTTCCAGATGTACGAAAAGATCACGGACGAGGATCCCTACAAGGTTCCGATGCGCATCTATCCGGCTTCCCACTACACGATGGGCGGTCTCTGGGTCGATTACAACCTGATGAGCACCATCCCTGGCTGCTTTGTGCTCGGCGAAGCGAACTTCTCCGACCACGGCGCGAACCGTCTCGGAGCCTCGGCCCTGATGCAGGGCCTTTCCGACGGCTACTTCGTCATTCCTTACACCATCGGCGGCTACTTTGCGGGCACCAAGCTCGAAAAGGTCAGCGCATCCGACCCGGCGTTCAAGGAAGCGGAAGCGCAGGTCATGGAACGCCTCAACAAGATTCTGAACATCCACGGCAAAAAGAACGTTTCCGAAATTCATCGTGAACTGGGCCATGTGATGTGGGAATATGTCGGCATGGGCCGCAACAAGGAAGGCCTCGAAACGGCTCTCAAGCGCATTCCGGAAATCCGCGCGGACTTCTGGGAAAACGCGAACGTTCTCGGTGCCGAAGGCGACTTCAACCAGAACCTCGAAAATGCGAACCACGTTGCGGACTTCCTCGAATTTGCGGAACTTCTCGCCCGCGACGCCTTGCACCGCGAGGAATCCTGCGGCGGACACTTCCGCGAAGAACACCAGACGGCCGAAGGCGAAGCGCTTCGCGATGACGAACACTTCTGCTATGTCGGTGCCTGGGAATACAAGGGCGACGGACAGGTTCCGGAACTCTCCAAGGAACCTCTCACATTCGAAAATGTTCACCTCGTGACGCGGAGCTACAAATAATGAGCGACAATATGCATTTGACTCTCAAGATTTGGCGTCAGAAGAACGCCAAGGCCAAGGGCCAGTTCGAAACCATCAAGATTGACGGCATCTCCCCGGATA
This sequence comes from Eggerthellaceae bacterium, assembly GCA_963597395.1. GTDB lineage: Bacteria > Fibrobacterota > Fibrobacteria > Fibrobacterales > Fibrobacteraceae > Hallerella. Next base: position 30,629 of record CAVBPX010000015.1, read on the forward strand.
TGTCCTTCCTGGAAATGCTCGACATCGTGAACGACCGTGAAATGAAACAGGGAAAGGAAGGCTTTGCCTTTGACCACGACTGCCGCGAAGGCATTTGCGGAATGTGCTCCCTCGTCATCAACGGCATGCCGCACGGCCCCGACCACGCCGTAACGACCTGCCAGCTTCACATGCGCAAGTTCAAGGACGGCGACACCATTGTGATTGAACCGTGGCGCGCTTCGGCATTCCCGGTCATCAAGGACTGCGTCGTAAACCGCAGCGCCTTTGACCGCATCATCCAGGCCGGCGGCTTTGTGAGCGTAAACACCGGTGCAGGTCCCGAAGCGGCATCCATTCCCGTTCCGAAGGATCAGGCGGACCGTGCCTTTGACGCGGCCGCGTGCATTGGTTGCGGCGCGTGCGTCGCCGCCTGCAAAAACTCCTCCGCGATGCTCTTCGTTTCGGCGAAGGTCAGCCATCTCTCCTTCTTGCCGCAAGGCAAGGTGGAAGCGAAGAAGCGCGTGCTTGCGATGGTCGCCCAGATGGATAAGGAAGGTTTCGGCAACTGCACGAACCTTTACGAATGCCAGGCTGCCTGCCCGAAGGGCATCACCGTGGACTACATCGCCAAGATGAACCGCGAATACCTCGGTGCGACCGTTTCCTATGCGGAAAAGGTTTACGGCAAGGAATAATCGTTTGCCCCAAAGCTTCAAAAGCTCCGGTCTCGGCCGGGGCTTTTTTGATGTTTGCGGTAAATAATGTATAATTCGATGTCAGGATAAATCGTCGCTTTAATTCCTTTGGAGGAACCCATGAAGAACATTCTTTCCGTTACACTTTCCCTGCTTATCGCCCTGGCCTTTTCCGCCTGTTCCGAAAGCAGCTCTTCCGGCCCGGATAATTCTGTGGGCGATGCAAAAAAAGCGACCTGCACCATTGCGCATAACGATGAAAACGAGTTCAAAATAGTGGTCGCCAAGCCGGATTCCGGAACGATGACTTCGTCGATGACTTATCAGGAAGGGCTCCTTACGCTTTCCAATGTCATTGTCTTTGAACCGGGAACGTCTTCAAGCGACTTTGAAGAAGAATGCGCCGAAGTAAAGGCCGATTCCTCCGATTATACTTCCTGCGGCTTTTTGTTCAACGCGACATGTGAAGATAACGTGGTAAGCATGGAAGCGAAGGAGCTTGTCACAAGCAATCCGCTTGTTTCCGACGACGTAAAGGCTCCGCTGATTGAAATGTGCGAGAAGGTTCAAAAGATCGAAACCATTCCCGACGACGATTCGGAAAAATGATTTTTATGGGGCGGACTTTAGGCTACTTCTAATTTTCCAGCTTTCCGCCGATGGGGAAAAGCAGAAGCTGCATTTGGTAAACCTTGTCGGCGTCCTTGTCCTCGTCGGCAATTTGCGCGATTTCCTTGCGGAAGGCGCTCATGCGTTCCACAATTTTTTCGTAGCCGGCTTTTGAGATGCCGAGCGTGAGACCGGAAATGTTTCGGACGGCGGGAGGGTCGCGGTCGATGGAGTCCGCGCCGAGGGCGAGACACTTTTGGTGAAAGCCGCGCAGGGCGATTCGGGATGTTCTGTCGCCGGTCGTAATGTCCTTGTTGACGAGAATGTAGGAGCCGTCGTCCTTCTTTTCTACCAGGTGGCACTTTTCCAAAAGCGAAACGGATTCCTTCGCCTCTTCGACGGAAACTTGCGGATGGACGGCCTTGGCGAGGACTGTAAAGTCCCCGTGAAAGCCATACATGCCGATGAGCGAGCGGATGACGAGATGCCGCCAGTGCGAATAAACCTGGAACTGGTAAAAGGCGAGCTGGTATTGGCCGGCGGTAAAGCGGACGATCTTCAAATCGTTCTGCATTTTTTCGAACCAGCTGTTTTTTTCCTCGATGGTTTCCGCCTGGTTGAACCAGACCAAATTTTCGAAGTAGGAGGATTCCCGCTTGCCGAACTTGAGTCCGGCGACGATTTTTTGAATGCTCTGGGTCGAAAGGTTTTTGTCGCCCTGCATCACGCGGCTGATGAAATCCTTGGCCTTGAAACCGATTTTGTCGGAAAACGCGCGAAGGGAAAAAGCGGGATTGTCCGCTTTCTTTGCCTTGTAATAATCGCTCAGAAATTCCCTGTAGTCCAGGTATTCGAAGATTTTGCGATGTGCGCCGTTATTTCCCATACCCAGAATGTAGATAAAAACGGATGTCCCGTCATTTTTTGCCGCATTTTAGCGTTGTCCAGAAACAACGGGATAAACGAGATGTTTGCCGCCTTGTAGCGAAAAGCGTGCCGCAATTTCTTCCGGCCAGAGCGCATTGCTTTCAAAACGGTCCGATTTTTTGACCGATTGTCCGCCTTCGAGAAGATAGGTTCCGGAATTTTCGGAAAACAGCGGATCTTCGATAGAAAGCGTCGCTCGGATGTCCGGATGCATCGCTGCAAAGCGCGAAAGGTAAAGTGGCATGTGTGTGATGCGGAACACGCCAAAATCCGTCAAGGGTTCTCCGCCAAAGGAAAAACCGTCGTCGGTCTCGAACGAAAGCGGCTCGCTTGAAAGTTCTCCGAAGTTCAGCCGTTTCCAGCCCGTAAAGCTCCTGTTTTCGGGGATGGTCCAGACGACGACCGCTCCGCTCTTTCGAGCTTCGCGAAGCGTGCGCTCAATGAGGCTCGTTGCAAAGCCCCGGTGCTCAAAGCCCTTGCGCGTCGCAAGACCGTAGATGTATTGAACCTTTCCCCAGTCGCTTTGCATTTCGAAATGGTGAAGCATCGATGCGAGAACGCCTGTTTCGTACAAAGTAACTCTGGAGGATTCGTTTGAATACGGATAGATAAATCCCGTTAAAAAGGCGTCGTCGTCCTCCGGAAAGTTTTCTTTCCAAAGTTCCCAAATGTCGGATTCGACCGAGTCTTTTTCGAAGGCAAAAAATTCCTCGGTGATTTTTTCCGGACGGTAGGAAAGTTTTGCCTTCCGCAGCGAGGAAAGTCCCATGTCTTCTTCCCGGTTGATGTGCTGAACGCTTTGGGGGAGAGCCTTTGCGAGAAGCTGACCTATGACGGCGTAGGCACCTTCGAACGCGGTGTCCGCTTTTTCGGCGTGAACGCAAAACAGTTCATTTGTGAGGAAAGACCCGAAGGAAAACGCAACGGGCTTTTCTTCAACCGTCAGGAGAATTCCGAAAAGTTCCAGTTCCCGGTAATGCGCAAGCGCCGTTTCGATCATCCGGCGTTCCTCGAGAACGGTGGTCGTTTCCTTTCCCTGAGCGAGGCTCCAGTCAAGCGTCAGTTTTTGGATGGCGGAAAAGTCCCTTTCCGGGCAAATTTCAAGGACCCGAAAGTTCGGGTAGAGCAGCCTGAATTTTGCGATGTGGTTTCGCTTGGCGTGAAGCTTTTTTCCTTCGAGCGTTTCGAGGCTTTTTCGGCTGTAGATGTAGTTTCCGAAGTCTCGGTTCGTGTAAAAGCGCATCGGCGGGAGTGCCTTGGAACTTTGTGCGTAGTCCGCAAATTCTTTTGAGATCGAAAACAGGCGGAGCGGTTCGCCGAGCCTTTGGGCGTCCTTTCGAATAAAGTCAAGCGCCTTGTCCGCGCTTCCGGAGCCTATCGGTTCGAGGTAGGCGTGCTTTTCGGAACCGGCGATTTGAAACTGGAGAATCAGGAAGTTTTCGACCTCGGCCCAGAGCGTTTTGTAGAATCCCGACCAGGCGAAGAGGTTTGCAAACGCATAGTCCGCACTTTGTTTGCCCGAACCGGAAAGATAACGGTCAAAAACCTGCTTGTCGCAGGCTCTGACGGGTTTGTATTGAAAATTGTCCACGGACAAAAAACTTTTTGCCCAAAGGAAAGGGCTAGGCTACTTCTTTTTGGATTTCTTCTTGGAAGATTTTTTCGCCTTGGCGGATTTGGCCTTGGACTTCGCCTTCTTGGTGACCGCGGGCTTTTCTTCCTGCTGTTCGACCTGTTCCTGTTGAACTTCGACGATGCCCGATGCCCGCTGAATCTCCTGCAGGGCATGACGCGCTTCGCTTTCGAAGCGGCCGTTCGGAAAACGCTTCAGGTAAATCTGGTAGTCCTTGACGCGGTTGCTTTCCTGGACCAGGCGGAAAATGCATTCTTCGGCTTCGTTCCGGAACTGCCCGTTCGGGAAGTCGGACAGGTAGTCGAGGTAGGCCTTGAAATTGTTCTGTTCCTGAGCCTTCTTGAAGACCTGGTAGTCGCCGACGACCTGGAGCTTCGCTTCAATCTCGGCGCGGTGTGGGGAATCCGGATAGTATTGCAAATACATTTCGAGCATTTCCGGGTCGTTCGACGCCATGACCTGCTTGAAACGGGAATCTTCCTGCGATACCTGGTATTCCTTCAGCTGAACTTTGTTGGAATCGAGCGAGCTGTAGAGCTGTTCCTTGGTGGCGAGGTCTTCCGGGTGGCAGAAGGCGAGGTAGCTTTCCAGAACGTCGTTGAACTGGGCCTTGGTGTATTTTTCGCTCATGTCGGGAAGCTCGCCGTCTTCGAGGAAGAAGCGGTAGTCGCGTTCGATGGCCATGCAGTCCCAGTCGGAAAGCGTGTCCTTGACTTCGGAGTTGTTGCGGAGCTGGGTGTCGCGGTCGCGGAGGACGAAGCGCATCTGGCGGTCGCGACGGCTTTCACGCCCGAATTCGAGGGAAATTTCCAGGCCGATGCGGACGGGAAGTTTCGTTTCGATTTTTTCGAAATGGGTGCCCGCGTAGGCGCCCGGAACGGAGAGCGCGCTGGTGTTCTTGAAAACATCGACCGCTTCGATGTCTTCGAGCTTGTTGAAAGACTTGCGGACGTGCAGCCCGAGCTTGAGATCGCCGTCCTTGAAAAGTTCGACGAGGCGGTATTCGAGTCCGCCTTCGACGAAGTAGCTCATCGAGGTCTCGGAATGGGTCTTGGTCGTTTTGGTTTCCGTATTTTCGAAGCGGTAATACTGGAGTCCGATGCCGCCGAGGACGCGCAAATCCAGGTTGCCGACCAGGTTCACCGAAAAGCCGACGAGAGCCGCCGGGTTGAACGACATAAAGGAAAGCGTATTGCCCGCTCCGGAATATTCCTGGCCTTCATACACATAGGATTCGCCGGACGAAATGTCGCCGAACTGAAACTCGCCGAATTCCGCACCGAGCCAGACGGTAAACGGAATGTCCGCCTTGTAGAGCGGCGTGAAGAGCGGGCTGAAGAGAAAGCCGAGCGACATCGGCACGGTCAGGACGTCTTCATGAAGGGAAAGTTCGTCCGGATCCGGCTGGTTTTGGCGCGAGCCTTCAAAAGTGATGGGCGTGTAGGGCTCTACCCGGAAAAAGGTCTGGGTGTGCCAATTGGAACGTTCAAAGTCGGCGGCGAACGCGGAAACGGTGGCAAGAAGGAAAATGAAAATTTTACGCATCGACTATAATTTAGCTTCTTCGCGCCCAAACGGCTTATCGATAATGCGAAAATAAGCCGGGAAAAGGCCCCGAAGTTTCGCTAGAACGAAAGGACGATTCCCGCCCCGAGAAGCCCGCCCGCCAAAACGAGAAATCCCGTCCCGACAAGGCGTTCGTTTTTGGATCTGTCCGCATAGCGGTGGTTTTCCTTGACTTTCGAGGTAAAGTTCTTTCCGCCGCCGGAACTCGGCATTTCGAGTTCCTTTTTGATGCTTTTGGCCTTGTCCCTGTCCTTTTCGGCGAGGTAGAAGAGAATTCCGCCCGCAACGGCCGGCGCGATGGCGCATCCGAGGGAAAGGTGCCCCCAGAAAATGCGCTTTTGGATGGTTCTGAAAACTTCCTGCTTTTTGAGCTCTTCGGGGTTTCGGATGGAGTCCAGCCGAATTTCGAGAACCGTTTTTTCGGTCGCATTGACGTAAAAGTTAACGACGGAATCGCGGAAGCCTTCCTTCCACAGGCGAATTTGGGCAGGGCCCGGTTCTTCGGAAAAAAGTTTTTTGGGCGTCTTTCCGATGGGCCGCGAACTCGGGTCGATTTCCGCTTCGCCAAAGATTCTCGCACCGGACGGAACCGTGCGAATTTCCACTTCCGGGACGACCCGCTTCAGGTGCATGTTTACGTGCGCCGTATCGCCCGGAACGGGCCGGATGGTCGCCCTGTTTGCCCACAGAGTCCGGTCAACGTCCCAAAAGGCTTCGAGTTGCACTTTGCCCGTGTCCATGAGCGGAAACGTGCACGGCGTCTGGCACAGAATGTCTTTGCCCTTGATGGCGAGGTTCGCCCCTTCCGGATCGGTTTCGACCGAAATGAAGCTTTGAAGCGAAACCTCTTTTTTGGCTTTGGACCGGATGCCTTTCACCTTTTGAAGGCATTCGACGAAACGGTTTTCGGAAAGAAGTTCTCCCGTCGCGTTTTTGGAAGAAACGGTCAGGCGTTCCGAGTTTTGAGCCTTTTCGCTGACGAGAAAACGGTGAATGCGAATTTCCAAACTGTCCTGGTGCGCGGCGGGCGTGATTTCGGCCGTCCAGACGGATTGGGCGTTCCGCTTTTCGGCTTCGGCCGCAATGCACGGCGAATCCTTGCAGTTCGGAAAATCCGACGTGGAAACCTTTTGGACGCGGTCGCCCTGTTCCGTCAAAAGTTGGGCTTCCAGGTCGCGGAGGCGTTCCGCGAGCGCGGAGTCGATAGCCCTTCGAAAAACGGGGAACACGAGCGCCTTTCCGGAAATGTCCGGAAGCGTATCCGGCTGGACGTTCGCCGTTTCATTTGCGGGAATGTTTTGAAGAATGGAATCCGCTCGGGCTTTTGAAAGCGTATCGCCGCTCTCGCCGAGCATCAGGGATATGCGGCTTTCCAGAATTTTGACGACGGTGAACGTGTCGGCAATGGTTCCGCCGAGAAAGACGGTGTCGGCGGAGCTTCCGAGGTATTCCGCCCTTTGCGAAACGCCCGTTACGAGCGTCACGGAAACGGGAATGCCGCTTCCTTTTGGAACCTGTGCAAAGAGGCCCGAAAGCGCGAGGAGGAGAATGGCCAAGTGTTTTTTCATGCCGGATCCTCAAAAGTAAAAGATGACGGACGTTGCGAGAAGGATCGCTCCGATTCCGAGCGAAACCGCGGATGCCGTCCTGTAGTGTTCGCCGCTTTTTTTCGAATCCGAAAAGTCCCTTTCGAACGAACGGTATTTTTCGCCTTCGCAGATGACGCTCTTTTCGATTTTTTCCTTGGCGTCGTCGGCGTCGTGGAATTTTGAAACGGAAAGTCCCGCAAAGGTTCCGGCGAGCGCAAACGGTACAAGGCTCGAAGCGAAAAGGATCTTGCCGACGGTCCTGTCCTTTCGCCTTTCGAAAATCGCTTCCTGCTTTTCAAGGTTTAAAATGTCGGTTTCTTCGCGGAGGGAAATCCAGACAAAGTTTTTCCCCGGATTCGGGACGCGGATGTCGATGGTTGTATCCGCATAGCCGGCCTTGAAAAACGTGACGCGTACGGCGGTGTCGGATTTTTCGACCGGCATTTCATAGGGGCTTTTGAAGTTTGAATTTTGTACAAATGAATGCGGCCGCTCTCCGATATAAAGTTCGGCGCCGCCGGGCCACGACGAAATGCGGAGCGCCCTTGCGGAATCGGAAACGTTCTGTGCAAAGAGCGGGAGCGCGCAAAGACAAAGAATTCGGAGGAGCGCTTTCACAGGTCCTCCGGATTTTTGGGACCCAGAATCTGCAGGCTGTCGCCCGCCCTTAAAAGGCTCCAGACAACGGGGGAGGAGCTGTTTCCGGCATAGTCGCGAAGCGAAAAGTCTAGCGTGCAATAGGTTTTGCAATCCGCAAGAAAACGGACGACGTTTCCGCGGATGGTGCGCGAAAGCGTATCGCCGTCGACCTTGACCCGGACGGAATTTTGCGAAACGCCGGAACCTCCGTCATAGATGTAAAATTCGACGGAATCCCCGACGGCAAATTGGGAAACTTTGGGCGTGCGGAGCGGCGGAACCGTATCGACGAGGACGATGGTGTCGAGGACCGTGAACGTGGATTTTTCAAGAAAGAAGGAAACCGTTTTTTCGACGTATTCGCTTCGCATGGAATCGCGAACGGAAACGCGCATGGAGTCCCCGGCGGAAAGTTCCGAAAAGCGCACCGTCGCCGGATTTTCGAAGAAAGAGGCTCGGGCGACCGTATCGCCGTTCGCTTTTTGAAGAAGCACTTCTCCGTGCGGAAAAAGGCTTGGTGAGAGGGAACGGTATCGGACGGGAACCGTCAACCGTGAAGCCTCTGTTCCGAGAAGCGTCGTGTGAAAGGTGTAAACCTCGGAAGAATCCGTGTCAAATGCGTTTTCCGAATCTGGAACCTTTGCCGAGACGGCCCAGTAAAAGGTGTAGGACGTGTCCCGAAAATGGGTCGAGTCCGCGGGTAACTTCGGAAGGCTTTCGTGCCTGGAACCGTTGCAGGGTATCGTGTCTATCGGCGAATTCCAGAGGCTTGAACGTTCGGAAGAAAGGTAGAGCGTGCATGCTGCCTCTTGCCAGGAATTGATGCCTTCCGTTTTGGCTTCAAAAAGGACGGAATCGAACGGATTGATTTTGGCGTATCCGTTTTCCGGAGAAACGGGAAAAACCTCGAGTTCGGATGTGACAAAAATTGTCAAAGTGTCGGCGAGCGTATCGTTAAAAAAATCCACGGTGCGGAGCGTGACGTCAAAAATTCCGGAATCGGGGAAAGTTCTCGAAACGGAAGACGAAATAAAGTCCTTTCCGTCGATTGTCCAGATGAAATTCTGGATGTAGTCCGAAACGAGATTATCGGGGACGGTGTTTCCTCCTACGCGAATCTCGGCGACGAACTGCCCGGCTTCCCCTTGTGAAATGTCCTTGGTGCGGACGCTCGGAAATTGCAGGTATGAGATGCCGTATGACTTTGCGGGCACAAAGTGGATGAACGCGGAAAGCCTTGGAATGCTTCCGGAATCGACCCGGGCGTCGTTTCCGCATCCGAGGAACGTCAAGAGAAAAATCAGAAAAATTCCGAGGCGCTTCATTCTGAATAGCCCCCGATTTTTAGCGTAAACGAGGCGCCGTATTCTTCGCCGCTCGCATAGAGAATCGCGACGTGGACGCGCGAAGACGGCTCGGGAAAAAGCGAAAGAGCAAAGGACCGGGCGACCGTCCGTGTGCTGTCGAACGCGCTTTCCCCGTCCCAGTTGCCGTCGCTATCGATGTCCCAGAAAAAGCGTTTTGGGAAAAGATGCGCACAGGCGTTTTCTATCGGAATGGAAATGGACTTTTCGTCCGAAACGGTCGTATCGGAAAGCGTCTTGACGCAGGATTTTCCGGGGGCGACTGCAAAGGTTTGAACGGCCTTGTTTCCGGCAGGATCGGCGGCGGATATGGAAAGCGGATGAACGGAGAACGAGCGCTTTAGGCTTTCGGTAGAAACGGAAAGAATCGAATCGTCAAAAGTCCAGTCCGAAATTTTTTCCCCGTCGAAAATGACCTGGATTTTGGCGGCGGAAATCGGCAGGCCTTTTTCCCGTACGGCAAAGCGAAGCGTATCCTTCCAGTCGAGCGTATCCGTTTTAAGTTCCATTGAACGGATTTGGGGCGGGACCGTATCGCGGAGAGCAACGTCGCTTAAAACGGAAACCTTTCCTTCGCAAATCAAAAAGTCGAGCGTATCCGTCATATAGTCCGGATGGAGGACGCTTTGCAAAAAGAGCCTGTATTTGCCCGCTTCCATTCCGTAAAAGGAGAATGCGGAATCGTAAATGTCAAAATGGAGCCGGTCGTTTTCAAGAACGTCCCCGGCCGCGGAAAGCATCAAAACGCGAAGCGAATCCGAAACGGGACTTTTGATTTTGGCGACAAGGGTGCCCGTGGAGGACTTTCCGGAAGTCCCCGTGAAAAACTCCGAATAAATGTTTTGGTCGGAGATCCTTCCGAAGTCGTCGCTTGCCGAAACGGTAAAGCGGCAATGCGAAAGCTCCGGAAGTTGTTGGAAAAGCGTCAGATGATTTTCCGCGAGAACGGTATCGAGCAAAAGTTCTGCGCCGCATTTGAGCGTAAAGGCGTATTCGGTTTGGGCCAGTGAGTTTTCGACCGTCGCGTTCCAGGCAAAGGAGAGAAGGGAATCGGGCGGAACTTCCGCCGTTCCCGAACGCGGAATCCAGTTTTCCGTATCGAGAACGGGAACGGGCGCCACCCAAAAGCGGACGCTGTCCCGGAGCGTATCGGCAAAGCGGTCGAGCAGAATGAACCTTGCGAGATGTTCGCCGGGTTCTTCGACGGAAGCTCGGTGCGAAAACTCCGAGTAGGTTTTTCCCTGGTCGATTTGCCAGTGAAATTCCGTCATGCGGATGGAACGGGTCGGTTCGATGACCGCAAGAAGAACGATGCTGTCGGAGGGAAGAAGCGTGTCCGTTTTGCGGCGTTCGCGCGTGGAATCGTCCTGTCGGATGAGATACGCCTTGACCGAGACTTTGTCCGCATCCGAGGCGCGAAAAGTTTCGAGGCTTTCGGAACAGGCGCAAAGCCCGAAGACAATCAGCAGAAGGAGAATGCGTTTCACGGCTCATTCTCCACGACAAAAAAGCGAATGATTTCCGTCGAATCGCGAAGTCCGTAGCGGTCCTCGACAAAGACCCGAAACGTGTGGGCTCCCGGCGCAAATCCCGACTGGAAAAATCGAGTGAGCGTCCCCGCGTCGAATCGGGCGGAATCCAAAAGGACGGTATAGGCGAGCGAGTCTTCCGGGTCGGCGTCCGAGGCCCCGTAGGCAAAAAGAAAGGCGGTCGAGGCGTTTCCGTAAAGCGTATCGTTTTTTTCGGGAACGGTTCCGTCCAAAAATTTTGGCGGCGAATCGAAAACAAAATCCAGAGGCTCGGAAATGCGGTTTCCGTAGCGGTCGCTCGCAATCAGGGAATCGGGAACGCGGCTCGTATCCGTCGCAAATTCGGCACCTTCTTTTAAAATCTCGTCCGGGGAACGCTTCCAGGTAAATCGCAAGTCCGCGAAAAGGGACTCGGGAAAAACGTTTGCCCGGAGCGTAAACGAATCCGACGTCGCTGCCTGCAGCGCACTTTTGCAGAGCGTGTCGTTTTGGAACATGCAGACGGAAATCCGGGGCGTCTCCGCAAAAATTTTGGGCGCATCGGGAGCTTCGAGGCAGGCTTCCAAAAGAAGCATGCCGAAAAGAATGGGAACTGTCCGCCGAAGGATGCGCATATCCCTAAAATAAACAATCAGATTTTTTTTCGGACGGCAATGCGGCTGCAAATCGGGCATTTTGAGGCGTCGTGGCCGCGTGCCGGGCAAAATTTTCTTCCAAAGTAGATGATTTGCAGGTGCAAACGGTTCCAGTCGGATTCCGGGAAGAGCTTTTTGAGGTCGCGTTCCGTTTTTTCGACGGAAGAACCGTCCGAAAGTTTCCACCGCGCGGCGAGCCTGTGAATATGCGTATCGACCGGGAATGCGGGCACCCCGAAGGCCTGTCCCATGATGACGCTTGCCGTCTTGTGGCCGACGCCCGGAAGGCTTTCGAGTTCGGGAAAGGTGCTTGGAACTTCGCCATGGAATTTCGAAACGAGAATTTTCGAAAGTTCGGAAATGTGTCTGCTTTTTGCCGGGGCAAGTCCGCACGGGCGGATGACGTCCTCGATTTTTTTGACGGAAAGCTTTGCCATTTTTTGCGGCGTGTCCGCGATATTAAAAAGCTTCGGAGCGACTTCGTTGACCCTTTTGTCGGTGCACTGGGCGCTCAAAAGGACGGCAATGAGAAAGGTGAACGTATTCGTGTGATGCAAGGGAATTTGCGGATCGGGAAAAAGCTCGTCGAGTTTTTCCTTTACGAATTTCGCCCGTTCCTGTTTGGTCATTGCGGCTTTTTGTCGGCTTTGGAACTTTCGAAGTCCCGCGTAAAGTCCTGCTGCATTTCGAGGCTCGGAAGGGCCGTGTCCGGGCGCCCCACCTTGACTGCCGGGACTCCCGCGACGGTGACGTGGGGCGGAACATCGTTGAGAACGACGGCGCCCGCGCCAATCTTTGCGCCCTTTCCGATGTGGATGTTTCCGAGAAGCTGGGCATGCGCCCCGATCATGACGCCGTCACCGACCTTCGGATGCCTGTCTCCGGTTTCGTTTCCCGTCCCGCCGAGCGTGACTCCATGCAGAATCGAAACGTTGTTTCCGATGCGGGCCGTTTCGCCGATGACAAGGCCTGTCGCATGGTCGAGCAGAATACCGTATCCGATTTTTGCCGCCGGATGGATATCGACCGCAAACTTTTGACTGATGAGGCTTTGGAGCATTTCGGCGAGAAAGAACCTTCCGCCTTTCCAGAGGGCATGCGCGATGCGGTAGGCCTGGACAGCCTGGTAGCCTTTAAAGAAAAGGAGCGGTTCGAGGACGGAACGGCAGGCCGGGTCGCGTTCGAGGGTCGCGCGGAGGTCCTTTGCGGAATCCTCGATGATGGCGGGATTTTCCCTGTAGGTGGAAAGGAATATCGATTCAAGCTGGGTGCGGCTGAGAAGCGCGCATTCGAGCTTTCGGGAAAGCATGGTCGCCTGGACTTCGGCAAAGGAATGGCGAAAGACGATCTGTTCGTCGAGAACGGATTTGAGAAGGGGCTCGCTTCCGGCAAGGGCCAGAGCATCCTTGACAAGTGCGGAAAAAATATCGTCTGTTTCCTTGTTCGCCATTGAAACCTCCAATTTTACGCTTCCAATTTAGAAAATGCGGAAAGAAATCCCAGCTTGCCGAGCGTTTTGAAAAGCGTTAGGGCCGCGGCGTCGTCCAGTTTCGGAATGTTCTCGACCACTTCGGACGGCAATTTTTTTTTGAGCCGGAAGGGCTTTGGCAGGGCTTCGCTCCGGGAAAGCTCCCACAGGACGGCAACCTTTTTTAAAAACTGCGCCCAGGGAAACGGATCGCCCGGCGCAAATCGGATGATTGCCGGAAGCTTTGCATCCCGCGCCTCGGCCTGGATGCATCCCTGCGGGTCTATATCCGTCACGGTCATTTGGCGGGAAACGTTTAGTGTCGCGGGCTGCGGCGAAATTTGCAGGATGATTTCCATAGGCTTTCGTTTTCAATTTAGAAATTTAAATGGGGAAGGATGGCGTGTGCGGCGTTTGGGGACTGTTCGCCATCATCTTAGAGAAAGGAATGTGGAGAGTGAAGTGTGGAGAGTGAAGTGTGGAGAGTGAAGTGTGGAGAGTGAA